>CATPAW010000001.1 GCA_955652255.1 uncultured Chthoniobacterales bacterium
ATTGTCGATCTTGCGAGCACTTCGGCGGCGCGCTTGAGTCCAATTTCGGTAATTCGCAAGGCGCGACCGATCATCTCAATTTCCTGGTCGGACTTGGCCTCACGCTTGGGCCAAAAGAGTCCCTTCGTCGCCCGTAATCGAATTTTATTGGCGGCGAGTTCCTGCGCGTAGCCGAGCGGAAAATTTGCCGGAACGAGTGTCGATCTTACACCGCGCTTCCGGAGAAAATGGCTGAGAACCTTTTCATAAGGCGGAGCCTTTTTCGATTTTCCCTGCACTTCGCGTTCGAGCTGGTTGAAGGAAACAAATTCATCGGCCTTGGCTTGCCGGCGGCCGCGACCGATCTCCAGATCGCTTAACACCAGCGTGTGTTTGCCGTTGCGTTGCAGAAAAATGAACGGATCGGGCGCGAAGAAACGCGTCGCGTGAAGCATGTCGGGATCAGTTTCGCTCGCTGCGACGATCAGGCGCGTTCCTTTCTTGTTTCGTTTCATCTCAACTCCTTCGCACCTCAAGTTGCCTGCGTAAAATCCAATTCAATAAGACGAGTAAGCCAAGTGTCGATCCAATCAAAACGATCGTATTGAAAACGAAAACGCTCACGTTGATGCCGAAAAAGCGTTTTTGTGCGCCAAAGAAAACGTTCGGCTGGCTGCCGCGGCGATAATCGCTTTGTTCCATCTCGGCGTTCGAGATCAGGTCGGAGACCTTTTGGTTCGTATAAACCTGCTCGGCTGTGACCGGGCCGGCCGCATCTTTGAAAAGAGCGCGGTCGAACGGCCGTTGAATGTCCAAAATCTGATCGAGCAAGCCGAGATAATGATCAAGCTCGCCGGCGGATTTCGCTTCCAGACCGGAGAGAACGGCCAGTGTTTCTTTCAGATCGTCGAGCCGCTTTCGTTGCTCCGGCGTGCTGACTTTCGGTGCGAGGCGTTGAATTTCGTCATTAGCGCGGTCTTGCCGCCGCGTTAAAGGATTGAGCTTGGCTTGTGCGACGACGAGCTCCTCGTACGACCAGCGCATGGCGATAAATTGACAGACGAAGGGTACCTGCAGCTTGCTTTCCATTTTTTTGCTTTGCTCTTTGCTCGGGTGCTCGGAGAACCAGTGGGTGAGCGAATAAAGCAGCGCGAGATTTTGGTTCATGTCCTCGTATTTAATGAGTGCGCCGCCCATGATGATCTGCGGAATGAGGACAAGCGGGACGATGTTAGCCGCCGTTTTCGGATCGGCGACGAGCGACGAAATGAGGAGGCCGAGCGATACGCCGCCCATCGCGGTCATAAGCATGATGCCCAGATCGATCCAAAACATCCCCCGTATTTCCAGGACGTAATTGCCGATCAAAACAAAGAGCACAGACTGAATGAGGGCGAAGATGCCGAGCGTGAGCGTTTTCGAGACAATGTAGTAGGGCATTCGAACGTCGAGGTTGCGCTCGCGTTGCAGCACCGCCCGGTCGCGAATGATATCGTCAGCGCTATTGGTTAGGCCGAGGAACATCGCGACGATCAGGCTGAGAAACAGGAACGTCGGGATGTGATAGGCCGAGGCGAAATCGTATCTCCCACTGTCGGAGTAGCGTAGAATCGTCGCGATAAGGAGCGCTAGAACGGGCGCCACGCCGATAGTGATCACGAGATTGGCGCGATTGCGAAGTTTACTAACGAAGGAGCGGCGCAAGAGAGTGCGAAATTGCGTCCACTCGTCGTGCCAGCGAAATGGCAGTCGCTTTTTCTGCGCCGGCGCGGCGGGCAACGGGACGATCGGCTCTCTACGCAGCGAAACTTGTTTGACGTCCTGAATCAACCGAAAGGCTTCATATTTATCGCGCCAGAAATCCGGCGAGTAACGGCGCGTGGCGACAAGCTGACCACGGTTATTTTCTTCGTAAATAATGTCGCCGCTTAAATCGCGCAGCGGAGTTTCGAGAACGTCGAAAATAAATTCCGGCCGGGTAGTTCCGCAGGAGGGACATGCTCCCAGCTCGGCACCGAACTGATGTTGATGTTCCGCTTCGGCAAAATAGCGAAGCATGTCCGTCGGTGTGCCGAAGAAGACAAGCCGCCCGCCCTTATCGAGCAGGAGCGCTTTGTGAAACATCTGGAAAAGTTTGGAGCTCGGCTGGTGGATCGTGACGATGATGATCTTATTGTGCGCCATACCGCGAATGATCTCGATGACGTGCTCGGAATCCTTCGAGGAAAGGCCAGAGGTCGGTTCGTCGAAAAGGTAAACGTCCGACAGGCCAATCATATCCAGGCCGATGTTAAGACGTTTGCGTTCGCCGCCGCTGAGCGTTTTTTTCGTCGCGCTGCCCACCACGGCGTCGCGACGCTCGCCCAGCCCAAGCTCTACCAGTTTTCCTTCCAGGCGGCGCATGCGATCGCGTCGTGAGAGATGCGGCGAACGCATCGCGGCCGCGAATTGTAAATTTTCACCGATCGTCAAATGTTCGTCGAAGGCATCTTCCTGCGGGATATGGCTGATGTAACGCTTGAGGGCGTCGAGATTCGGGTAAAGCGATTGTCCGTTCAGAAAGACTTGTCCACTGCTTGGCTGGAGCTGCCCCGCCAGCACTGACAGGAGCGTGCTTTTCCCCGAACCGCTGGCGCCCATTACGCAAACCAGCTCGCCACGAGTGATACCGAAGGAAATTCCCTCCAGACCGATCTCGCCATTGCTGAAACGATGCGTGACTTCGCGCACCTCGAGGCTGCGAATAATATTGCGCTCTTCCTCGATGATGCGTTCGGAAAAATTGCACCGAAGAAATTGCCCGATGTCGATCCGGATGGTGTCGCCGTCCCTAAGCGGCGCAGACACTCGCACCGGCGTCTCGCCCACCAGGATGGGTCGGTCGGCTTCAATCACTTCCAGCTGACCGACACGCTTGTCGTAATCGCAAAAAATCTTTAAAAGCACGTCCCCGCTCGTGCCCGGAGACAGCAAGATATCGTCGGCTTCGAGTAAACTTGGGTTATTAGAGACGAGATACTCCGACTTGGACGCCTTCAACTGAAATCGGCCCCCCATGGCGCGAGCGCGCCGGCGCAGATCGAGCAAGTCCATCTCGCTGTCGTTGTGAAATAGGATTTTATCTTCCAGAGTTGCTTCTACCTGTGCGCCTGATTTCAATTTCACTCCGTTGAGCACAGCATCCACATCGCGCAAAGCTTTGACCCGCACCTTCAAGCCGAATGTGACTTCAAGCGCGCTTTCACGCGTTCGCGCACGCTCGAGTTCCACTTCGTCAGCGTCCTTGTTCACGCGAATGAAGATCTGCGGCAGTGAGACGTTCTTCTTCGCATTAAAATATTGCGCCAGCTCTTGATAACTGAGCACCTGATCGCCCACGAGGATGCGCTGGCCCGGATAAATGCGGCAAAACCCGCCGCGCACGAGCGGGCGGCCGCGCACCGAAACGTTTTGCGCGCTGTAATTTTTTAGCAGGATGAGATCGTGATAACGAAACGCGAGCAGGCGATCGTTTCCACCCAGACTTTTCAGCGTTACATCCGCACAGCCGTTGGTCCCAAAGGAAAGCGATTCCAGCGGCGATGCGCCGCGCTGGTAAATCGACGGATCGGAATCTTCGGAAGCATTGAGTTGATAAACAATGTCGATCGCTTGCGCCGCCATGCCGAGTTGGGACATGAAAGAATAAAAAGCGACGACCTGTTCCTGCTTCAATCCGGCCTGCGAGATCAGGTCGTAAAGTTGGACGCCCAGCATGATCTTGCGCTCTGTGCTCAGCTGCGAGCCGAGCTTTTGCCCCATCGCGGAAAGATCCTGCTGCTCGTAAAGCGCCTGCCGGAAAAGCTGCCGCAGCTCCGAGTAAACGGCTTCCGGATAATCGTAGCGCAGGAAGCCAAGGCTCGAGTCGATCTCCTCTTCAAGCAAAACACCGTCCGCTTTCGAAAAACTCGCCAAGACCTGAATCAACAACGGCAAAAGATTCGGTCCCTCCGATACGCTGCGCGGCTTGCGCAAAGCGCGTCGCACCCAACGCCGACCTTTCCGGCGCACCCGATAGGCGAACGGCGTCACCCGCTGCACCGCGCGATCGATTTTATCTGCAACCGTTGTAACCAGTTCCGTCATATTGATGTTTGGGTTAAAATTTTACCGAAATCGACGAACGACGCAATGTGTTGCCGCCTGCTTCAACGCTTCAACGCTTGGACGCCTCACGATGTCGATCTTAGAGCGCGGCGTAGCTCCTGCTTCTTTGCATTGCCAATTTGTTCATGTTAGCGTTTCCACCCGGCAGTTAACGCGCCGCATTCCTTATGCCCCAACCCGATCGCAATTCTCAAAAGGAGAATAAATCCCGCAGTAACGAGCCCAATTTTAACTGGCGCGGCGTCATCCTCATCGCGATCGCCTTCGGTTTTATTGCCCTCGCCATGCTCTTTTATCGCGGAGGGATGCAGCCGGTGGAAGAGGTCCCGTATAATCGTTTCCTCGAGTTGCTCGACAATAAGCAGATCGTTAACGACAAAAATCTTCCCCTGACGCTCATTGTCGAAGAAGGTCGCGCGACGCAGGCGTTGAGCGGCTATTACCTTAAGCAAAGCGTCGGCTCGCAACCCGCGCAGCCCATCAAGTTCCGCACCACCATTTTCCTCAATTACAATACCAACTTGCAGGAGAAACTTGCGACGGCCGGAATGCAGCCCGCGATCAGGACCGAGTCCAATGTTATCGCGCAAACCGTCGCCGGTTTTCTGCCAATCGCGCTTTTTCTGCTCGTGCTCTATTTCCTCTTCCGCCAGCAAATCCGAATGGCCGGGAAAGGCGCGCTCAATTTCGGCAAATCGAAAGCGCGCATGCTCGCGCGTGACAAAAACAAAATTACTTTCCGCGACGTTGCCGGCGTCGAGGAAGCGAAGGACGAAGTACAAGAGCTGGTCGAATTTCTGCGCGATCCGAAAAAGTTTCAAAAGCTTGGTGGACGAATTCCGAAAGGCGTCTTGCTGGTCGGCCCTCCCGGAACTGGCAAAACTTTGCTCGCGCGCGCCATCGCCGGCGAAGCCGACGTGCCGTTCTTCTCGATCAGCGGTTCCGATTTCGTCGAGATGTTTGTCGGGGTCGGCGCGTCGCGCGTGCGCGACATGTTCGAGCAAGGCAAAAAATCCGCGCCCTGCATCATTTTCATCGACGAAATCGACGCGGTTGGACGCCATCGCGGCCACGGCGTCGGCGGCGGACATGACGAACGCGAACAAACGCTCAATGCGTTGCTCGTCGAGATGGACGGGTTCGATACGCAAGAAGGCGTCATCATCATTGCGGCAACCAACCGCCCCGATGTTCTCGATCCCGCGTTGCTGCGGCCCGGACGGTTCGATCGACAGATCACCGTGAACCTGCCGGATGTGAAAGGCCGCGAAGAAATTCTGCGCGTGCACGCCAAGAAAGTGAAACTCGCGGAGGGTGTCGATCTTGCCGTGGTCGCGCGGGGCACACCGGGTTATTCCGGCGCGGAACTCGCCAACGTTATCAATGAAGCCGCATTGCTCGCCGCGCGACGCGGATTAAAGGGAATCACGCTCGCCGAATTGGAAGAAGCGCGCGACAAAGTCCGCTGGGGCAAGGAGCGCCGCAGTCTCGCCCTCAGTGAAAAAGAAAAACAGAAC
>CATPAW010000002.1 GCA_955652255.1 uncultured Chthoniobacterales bacterium
GTGCCCGATGTATAGATGATCATCATCGGGTCTTCCGCGGAGGTGCGCTCCGTCGCTTGCGTTGTAGCTGCCGCTGTCTCTAGCGGCAGGGGCGATTCGCTTCTGCCGCCGGGGACTGCGGCCGCTACAACTTCAGTCGCCCATTCACCTGATTGCTCCAAAACGATCAAATGCTTCAGCGTGGGGATTTGTGCGGTCGCTTCATCGGCGATCGGTTTCAGCGCGCAAAATTTCCCCCGCCGATACGTTCCATCCGCAGTAAACAGCGCTTTGGCGTCGGCATCTTTTAAACGTGAAACGATTGCGGAAGCACCGAAGCCAGAAAAAAGTGGCAGAAAAATACCGCCGATCTTGATGATCGCGAGCATAGCGACGACAATTTCCGGCACCATCGGCATGAACACACCGATGGCGTCACCTTTGCCAAGACCGAGACCGCGCAAGGCCGCGGCCATCGTATCCACTTGTTCGCGCAATTCTTTGTAAGTGAGCGCGCGCGTGGCACCGTCTTCGATTTCCGATTTGATGGCGAGTCGATTGTCGATTTTGGTGCCGGCATATTTATCGAGCAGGTTGTGCACGATGTTCATTTCGCCGCCGACACACCAGTGCGGCCACGGTTTGCCCTCGTTAAGATCGACAATCTGTGAGTACGGTTTGTAAAACTGAATGTCGAGATCGCGCAGGACGGTGTCCCAAAACCATGCGATGTCGGTGGTCGAGCGACGCATCAGCTCGTCGTAGGAACCGAGCTGGTGCTTGTCGATAAAGCGCTGGAGATTGGATTGCGCGATTAGTTTCGGAGTCGGATGCCAGACAAATTCGCCACCGAATTGAAACTCGCTCACCCGATAAGTGTGGGCGTTTTTCAATTATAGGGCAACCGCATCGGTTGCCGAAAGATGGCAGGCAAAGCGCCCGCCCTACAACGGCATGCGCTTGCCCACGCCTAATTCATCGCCAGATTGCAGCGTCGGATTTCAAGTGACCACAACGCTCGCGCACCAACTTGCCCATTACGCCTGCTCGCTTCGCTTCGAGGATTTGTCCCACGAAGTCGTGCACGAAGTGAAGCGCCGCGTGATCGATTCGTTGGGCTGCGCGTTGGGTGCGTGGAATGAAGAACCCTGCGCGATTGCGCGCAAAGTCGCATCCGAGTTTTCAGCGAAAGCAGGATCGACAATCATCGGCACAAATCACAAGGCGCCGCCGGACTGGGCGGCATTCGCGAACGGTTGTTGCATTCGTTACTTCGATTATAACGACACTTATTTATCGAAGGAGCCGGCGCATCCGAGCGACAATATTTCAGCGGCACTGGCTCTGGCGGAGAGTATTGGCGCGGACGGAAGCGAACTGATCACGGCGGTCGCGCTTGCTTACGAAGTGCAATGCCGATTGTGCGACGCGGCCAGTATTCGTGCACGCGGATGGGACCACGTGACCTACGGCGCGTTTTCAACTGCGCTCGCCTGCGCGCGTTTGATGAAACTTGATCCGGAAAAAACGCGCCACGCCGTGAATATCGCGGGCGTTGCGTGCGCAGCGATGCGTCAGGCGCGCGTCGGAGAACTGTCGCATTGGAAAGGCGTCGCGTTCGCGAACGCGGCGCGTCACGGCGTTTACTCGGCGCTACTCGCGCGCGCGGGCATGACTGGTCCGGCGCCCATTTTCGAGGGCCAAATGGGTTTCGAGAGACAGCTCGGCGTTTCGTTAAGCAACGTCGGCGGAATTTTTGTGAAACGGTCAGACACGAAAGACATTAACGAAGGCACGGCGGCCATGATTTTGAACACGAGCATCAAATATTGGCCGGCGGAATATCACAGCCAGAGCGCGATTGAAGCGGCGCTGTTTCTGCGAAAGTCGATTGTCGATCTTGCGCAGGTTCGCGGGATGACGATCGAGAGTCACGATGCGTCGGTCGATATCATCGGAAGCGAAGCGGAGAAATGGCGGCCGGAAACGCGCGAAACGGCGGATCACAGTTTGCCTTACATCACCGCCATCGCGTTGATTGATGGTGAAGTGACAATCAAACAATTCGAACCGGAGCGTTTCGCCGATCCGGAAATTTGGAAATTTTTGGAGAACGTGAAGGTAGAACGCAATGTGGAGTTGAGCGCGAAGTATCCCGGGGCGGTTGCGAACATCGTCCATGTCGATCTTGAGGACGGAAGACGATTGACGAAACGGGTCGATTATCCTCTCGGGCACGCGAAGAATCCGCTGAAGGATTCTGAAGTGGAGGGGAAGTTTTTCGGCCTCGTTGTGCCGACATTTGGCGAAACGCGCGCGAGAAGGATTGTCGATCTTGTCTGGAAGCTTGATGAAGCGAAGAATGTCGGTGGATTGATACGGGCGCTGGAAGTGCCAAATAAATAATAAGAGATGTCTCGAATTCGCTCGACATGACAAAAAAAACGAAAGCAGCGCGATTGCGTGAGTTGATTTCAAAAGACGCGCTGATGATGCCCGGCGTGCCGAATGCGGTTATAGCGCGGCAAGTGGAGAAGGCCGGTTTCGATGTCGTTTACATCAGCGGCGCGGGACTCGCGAACGCGACTGCGGGCGTGCCGGACATCGGATTGCTCACGCTGACGGAAGTGTCGCAGCTCGCCGGTTACATCGCGCATGCGGTGAAAATTCCCGCGATTGCCGATGCGGACACGGGTTTTGGCGGAGCAGAAAACGTGGCGCGAACAATCTACGAACTCGAGCGCGCCGGACTGGCCGGTTGTCACATTGAAGACCAGGAGTTTCCGAAGCGCTGCGGCCATCTCTCGGGAAAATCAATTGTCGATCTTGAAGAGATGACCGGGAAAATTAAAGCGGCAGTCGCGGCACGTCGCGATCCCGATTTTCTGATCATCGCCCGGACGGACGCACGTGCGCTGGAGGATTTCAAAGGCGCGGTCAGACGCGCGCAAAAATATGTCGGGGCCGGCGCCGACGCAATTTTCCCGGAGGCATTGCAAAGCGCGGAAGAGTTTCGCGATTTCGCGAAAGAAATTAAGGCGCCGCTGCTGGCGAACATGACTGAGTTTGGCAAGAGTCCGCTGCTGAGTTTCGACGAGCTGGCGGGCTACGGTTATCGGATGATCATCTATCCGATGAGCGCGTTTCGCGTTTCCATGAAAGCAAGCGAGGAATTTTTGCGCGACCTGCGAAAGCGCGGCACGCAATCGGATTGGATCGACAAGATGCAAACGCGCAAGGAACTTTATGAGCTGCTGGACTACGATCCGGCGGCGCCGAGTTGGCCAGCAAAGAATCGTTGATTCATTGAATCGGCGGCAGTTGAAGGTTGAAAATTCGCGAGTAAGGAGAACCACCTCAATGAGCACCGAACGCACACCGGCTTACAGTCCTGGCCTGGCCGGCGTGATCGCAGGCGAGACCCAAATCTGCTCGGTCGATCCGAACGCGGGACTGACCTATCGCGGCTACGACATCCACGAAATGGCGGAGCAGGCGAGCTTTGAGGAGGTCGCTTATTTGCTCTTGAATGGCGAATTGCCGAATCTCAAAAA
>CATPAW010000003.1 GCA_955652255.1 uncultured Chthoniobacterales bacterium
CTCTGCAACGGAGAAGTTTTGGCGCGCAGATTCGGTTGAGAAAATTTTGAAGGCGATCCACGAACTCGATCACATCCGCCGCGATTTTCCCTATCAAACCGACGGTGCCGTCGTCAAAGTGGATGCATTCGCGCAACGCGAACGACTCGGCTTCACGGCGAAATCACCACGCTGGGCGATCGCCTACAAATACGAAGCGGAGCGCGTCGAGACGCGTTTGATCGACATCGTCGTTCAAGTCGGACGCACTGGAACATTAACGCCCGTCGCTGTGCTCGAACCGGTACTCGTGAGCGGAAGCACGGTCAGTCGCGCGACGTTGCACAACGAAGATGAAATCAAGCGCAAAGATATTCGCATCGGTGACACGGTCGTGATCGAAAAAGCGGGCGAAGTGATTCCGGCGGTTGTCGCAGTCAAAACCGAAGCGCGCGCCGGAAAGGAAAAAAAATTCCGCATGCCGAGCGCGTGTCCGGTCTGCGGCGGCAAAGTGGTGAAGGACGAAGGCCAGGTCGCGGTGCGCTGTATCAACAGTCAGTGTCCGGCGCAATTGAAACGACGGATCGAGCATTTCGCGTCACGCGGCGCAATGGACATCGAGGGTCTCGGCGAAATGATGGTGGAACAGCTCGTCCGTCGCGCGCTGGTGCGCGAGGTGAGCGACATTTACGTGCTGACCGCGGACAAGATGTCGATCTTGGAAAGGATGGGCGAGAAAAGCATCGGCAATCTGTTGCAGGCAATTGAGCGCAGCAAAACGCGCCCGCTTTGGCGGCTGATTTTTGGATTGGGAATCTTGCACGTCGGTGAAAGCGCCTCGCGCGCGTTGGCCGAACATTTTCGCAGCCTGAAAAAATTGATGGAAGCGTCGGCCGAGGAGTTACAACGAATTCCGGATGTGGGCGAAGTCGTCGGTCGAAGCATTGAGCAATTTTTCCAGGAAAAACGAAATCGGAAAATGGTTGAGCGACTTGAACAGCTCGGCGTGCGTCCACAAATCGAACCGCGGCGCGTACAGAGCGCCGATTCGCCGTTTGCAGGATCGACATGGGTGGTAACGGGAACGTTGAGCGAACCGCGCGATGGAATTGCGGAAATGATTATCCAGCGCGGCGGCAAAGTGAGCACAAGTGTGAGCAAAAAAACGACTTACCTCCTCGCGGGCGAAGAGCCCGGCAGCAAGCTGGCGAAGGCGAAACAACTGGGCGTTCGCGTTCTCGATGAAGCGACGTTTCGGAAAATGCTGGCGGGTTGAGCGCACTTCGGCGCGCGCGGCTACGGCCTGCGTTGCACCTGGGAATCGAGTTTGAGCGGAATCGCTTGATTCATCGCCGGCGCGGCAATTAAGGGCGGATGCTGACTGGCCGGATGAAAATCGGCCTGGACGTTGAAGGTCAACTTCTCGTTTCCACGCATCACTGTGATGGGCACGGTGTCGCCGGCGGTAATGAAAAACGAAGCGTCCAGCACATCCTCGGGTTCGCGTACTTTTTTCCGTCCCACTTGCAAGAGAATGTCACCGGCTTTGATGCCAGAGTCCGCCGCTGGCGTGCCCTCCATAATCTTGGTCATTTCCGCGCGCGAGCCTTCTACCGGGGTCTCCGCTTCGGAGACATTGATGCCGATCCAGCCATGGCGCGCCTCGCCGAAACGGACGAAGTCGGCCCGGATCTTTTCCGCGGCATCGATCGGCAGCGCGTAACAAGCGGAATTGTTTTCGAGGCTGCTGACCAGGATGCCGATCACCTCGCCCTGCAAGTTCAAGAGCGGAGAGCCGGCTTCTCCGCGCTGGGTTGGAAGATTAACGCGCAAGTGCGTCGTCGAAAAATACCGGCCCAGATATTTTCGATCAAATCCAGCGATCATGCCGAAACTGGGCGTCGCGGGCAGATCAAGCGGGTAGCCGATGGTGACGACCGGTGTCGCGACTTCGAGTTGTTCGGATTTTCCAATCGGCAACGCAGGCGTCGCGAGATCTACTTTTAACATGGCCATGCCACTGCGGATATCGGCCAGAACCTGGCGCGCCGGATATTTTTTGCCCTTAAACTCAATCGTGAAATTTCCTGCTTCCCCGCCCACGGTGTAGGAGGTGTAAAGCGTTCCGGTTGGATCGACAAAAAATCCAGTGCCGAAAATTTCGCTGTGCTCATCGACGCCGTGAACCTTCACGACCGCCTTCCCGACGCGCTCAAAGACGTCCTTGACCTGGCGGCTGATGGTCGCGGCGGATTGCTCTTGAGCCCGAAGGAGAGCAGGCGCCGCGACGAAAATCAGCGCGAAGATGAGTCCGGAGATTGACGCCAACTGAAACCGGAAAAGAAATTCCGGTGCGCGACTAAAATTTGAAAGTCGCCTCATAACTCACGGGAACGCTGTCGAGCACGTAGCGCGGCGGCGTCCCGCGACCGCGGGAGTGAGTGTGTGCGCTTTCACTTAAATTGCGAAGCGGCTGCGTGCTGAAGACGCGCGTGGCCACCGGGGACGACAACGTCCATTGTCCTTCTGCATTCGCAGTCGCCGACAATGCCGGCTGACTTTGGACTGCGACGGTCGTCTCCGGTCCCTGATAAATCTTAAGCGATATGACCGCGGCGCAGACTAGGACCGCCGCAACCGCAGCCGGATAAGAGGTCAGGGAAGAGACATTCAGTCGAAACACGAAATCATGGGCGCGCTCCAGGCAGATGCGCCAGAGCGGCTGACGGAGCAGCTCGTCACGCTGGCGGCGATGAAATTCGTGCAGGAAATTCTCGAAGTAACCTGGCGGCGGCTGTTCGTGCCGTTTCAGCCGAAGCAGCGTTGCAATTTCGTTGTCGTCAAATTCGTTCATCGCTACGCCAGTTTAAGTAACGGGGTTCTTCCGAAATTCGTCCAAATAATTTTGCAGTTGCCGATTCGCGTAAAAGAGTCTCGAACGTACCGTTCCTTCCGAGACACGCAAGATTTTACTGATCTCTGCGTGCGGCATTCCTTGAATGTGGAACATGGTGACCACGGCTCTGTGTTCATCAGACAATTTCATCATGGCCTCGTTCAATCTTCTTTGCAGCTCGGAGAGGTCGGCCTCACGCACCGGACTACTCGTGGCCGTCAGCTCGAGAAATTCCCGGTCGTTCTGAATGCTGGCATCGACATCATCCAGGCTCAGTTGAAAACGGCGGCCGCGTTTTTTGAGAAAATTGAGCGTCATGTTCACTGCGATCGAGTGGATCCATGTATAAAACGACGACTTGCCGCGAAAACCGCGAATTGCCTTATAGGCCTTGGAGAAAACATCCTGCAAAAGATCGTTCGTATCCTCGTGGTTCGAGGTCATGTTGTAAACCAGGCCGTAAAGACGCGGCGTGTATTTCACGACCAACTGGTCGAAGGCGCCGGCATCACCCGATTGTGTGCGCGCCACTAACTGTTGATCTTCATCGGTTCGTGGCTTGTCCATCCGCTGTTTTTTAGATTTAACACGAGCCTCCAGACCGGACGACAACAAATCCGAAATGCGGCGAGCGGGCAATGCGACCGAAGGATTCATCTTGTTCAACGGGCAGGGCTCAGTTCCGACGATCTCGCATTGAAAGGAGCCAGAGCAAGTTCCCGAGTGCCGCAATGAAAGCCGCCACATAAGTGAGCGCGGCCGCGTTCAAAACCTTGTTTACACCGGCCACTTCATTGCCCGGCTGCACAATCCCCATTTGCTGCAAAATGATTTTCGCCCGGCGCGAGGCGTCAAATTCCACCGGCAGCGTAATCAATTGGAATACCAGCAGGATGGCATAGCAATAAATGCCGAGCGTGATCAGGCCGGTGATATGAAAAAATAAACCGCCGAAAATGACGAACGGCAGCATCTGCGAAGCGACCATCGTGACCGGGACAATAGCCATGCGCGCCTTCAGCGGCGCGTAGGCTTTGGCATGCTGGATGGCATGACCGGTTTCATGAGCAGCGATGCCGAGCGCGGCGACTGAGGGCGTGTTGTAAACATTGCTCGAAAGACAAAGTTTTTTGCGCGTCGGATCGTAATGATCACCGAGAAAATCATTCGTCTCCATAACATCGACATCATGGATTTGCGCCGACTGCAAAATCTCGCGGGCGCACTCCGCTCCGGTGATGTTGGAACTCGCGCGCACTTTCCCCCATTTGCTGAACGCGCTGCTCACGCGAACCTGCGCCCAAAGACCGATGATCAGGGGCACGCCGATGTAAAGAAGCCAATGATGTCCAAAACCGTATGGATAGAACATTTCTATCTTAAGTGTGTCTGCTCCAATTAGACGTTCAAGTGCGCGCTTCGTTCATTTCAGGGCATCCGCGTTGTCAGCCTGAGCCGAGCGAAGCGAAATACAGCTGGTATTCAGATTTCCAATGTTTTCGGAAATCGCGAAAGGACCTTGCAACCAATTTTTGTCACAACCACTACATCTTCATGGCGCACCCCACCAAGGCCCGGGTAATAAAGCCCCGGCTCGACCGTCAGTGCTTGTCGATCTTTCAA
>CATPAW010000004.1 GCA_955652255.1 uncultured Chthoniobacterales bacterium
ACTGACGAAAGGTGGATTCGAGTAAACCCGGTCCTAGCTCGCGATGAACCTCGATGGCGCAGCCAATCACGCGTCGTGAAAACTCATCAAATTCCATCTTCGTGTCCTTTGTGACCTTCGTGGTGGGGCTCCGTGCACGCAGTGCGAATGGCGTCGACGACGAGATCGTCTTGGTGCGAAAAAATCGTGCGCAAATCGAGTTTGAACCGTCCATCCCCGATGTAACCAATGACGGGCGGAACAGAACGGCGAAGTGCGCGCGCAAAATCCCGGACCGAGCTGTCCTCTGGCAGAAAATCGAGTGTGATCGAGGGCAAGATTGATCTCGGCAACGTGCCGCCGCCAATCTTCGACGTCGCGCTGCCGATCGTGATTTTCACCGGCAATCCCTGGAGACGAGTCACCATCGCGGCGGCCCGGGCGCGCAATTCGTCTTTCGGAATTTGCAGAAGGGCAAGCGCGGGAATCTCGCTCGTCACCTGGTTGAGGTGAAGATCGACAGTCGTTTGCAAGGCAGCGAAAACCAACTTGTCGCAGCGCAGGGCACGAAAGAATGGTTCGCTTTTGAGCGCCGCAATCAATCGTTTTTTCCCGGCGATGATTCCGGCCTGTGGTCCTCCGAATAATTTGTCGCCGCTAAAGCAAACGAGGTCCGCGCCATCCTTCAAAACCTCAACAGGAGTTGGCTCGTGGTGATTCAATCCGATCTGCTCGGTGGCGCTCATCGCGCCGCTTCCGAGATCTTCCACAAACGGGACGCGTTTTTTTCTGGCAAGCGCAGAAATCTCCGCTGTTGCAGCCGATTCGACAAAGCCGCTCATAAAGAAATTGCTCCGATGCACTTTCAGAATGAGCGCGGTCTGTTTGCCGATGGCGCGCGCATAATCTCCGAGCGTCGTTTTGTTGGTCGCGCCGACTTCGCGTAATTTCGCGCCGCTCGCCTCCAGGATTTCGCTCATTCGAAAGCCGCCGCCGATCTGGACCAATTCGCCGCGCGAGATGATGACTTCTGGTTTGTCCCGTCCCAAACTTGACCGCTTAAAGCGGTCAAGTTTGGGACGGGTGAAATGACGGACGATGAGGACGAGCGCGGCCGCGCAGTTGTTCACGATAGTGGCCGCTTCTGTCTGGCAGAGAAGGGCAAGCGCGCGCTCGAGATAAACGCCGCGGCCACCACGGTCGCCGGCGATAAGATCGAGCTCCAGATTATTATAAGAGCAGGCGGTGTTCCGGAGCGTTTCGCCTGCGCCTTGGGGAAGTGGCGACCGACCGAGGTTGGTGTGAATGACGACGCCGGTGCCGTTAATCACCGGTTGAATTCGACTCGCGCGAAGCTTCTCGATCGAGGCGCGAACAAGATCGACGATTGCGGCGAACTCCGGGATCTGGCGTTGCCGACGAATCTGGGTCAATTCTTGTCGGACGACATCGACAATCAGCGGTCGGGGCAAATCGATCTGAGCCGGACCGGCCTTTTCGCCCAACGAATCAAGAATTTTATTCACGGCCGGAATGGCACGGCGTGAGCGTGATTTCATTTTCTCATGCATATCAATTGTTTGCGCCGGCGAGTGATGCGGCCAATCACCGCAGCACAAGGCGTCTCAGCTTTCTTTAGGACGCGGAGAACTTTTGGCAGGGCCGATTCGGCAACGCAGAGCAGCAGGCCGCCGCTGGTCTGTGCATCGGCGAGAAAAGTTTGTTGAACTTGCGATGCCGCTTTTAAATCGGCGAGGCGGCTTGCCGCCTTCAAATTATCGCGAGTGCCGCCGGGAATGCAGTCGCGCTTGATCAGCTTGAAGATCTCGTCGGTAATTGCCGGCACGCAGTCCAGAGAAATTTCCGCGCTCACTTTGCTCGCGCGACACATGTTAGCGAGATGGCCGAGTAATCCGAAACCGGTGATGTCGGTCGCCGCACGAATATAGCGTTTCTCGGCCAGCTCCGCGCCGACCGAGTTGGTCTGTGACATCAGAGCGATGACTTTTTTCTCGAGCGTCCGCGACGCGATTCCGCGTTTGATTGCCGTGGTGGCGATGCCGGTGCCGAGAGGTTTGGTCAGGACAAGCAAGTCGCCGGGTCGCGCATTTTCGTTGGCCAGAATATTTCTAAGATCGACAACTCCAGTGACGGCGAGTCCATAAATGGGTTCGGGATTGCGGATGGAGTGTCCACCGACGATCGCGCAACCAACCTCAGTGGCTTTTTCCAAACCGCCGCGCAGAATGGACGCAATTGTTTTCGACGAAACGAGACTGGTTGGAAATCCCAGGAGGTTCAATGCGGTGATCGGCCGGCCGCCCATCGCGAAAACGTCGGAGAGCGCATTGGCCGCGGCGATCTGTCCATAGGCGAACGGGTCATCCACGATGGGCGTGAAGAAATCCACGGTTTGAACGAGGGCGCGATATCGATCCAAACGATAAACACCGGCGTCGTCGAACGTGCTCGAATTCACAAGAACGTTCGCGTTGCGATAGGTTGGTAGCTGACGCAAAACTTGCGCCAGGGCCTGTTGGCTCAACTTGGCCGCTCACCCAGCGCAGGACGACAGCGAAGTCAGTTTACGGATTTGTTCGCGCGACACGATTCACCTCCT
>CATPAW010000005.1 GCA_955652255.1 uncultured Chthoniobacterales bacterium
AATGTCTTTCAGATTCACTTTGCGCATGGAAACTCAGACTTTGTACTCCTGTTTAATAAGCTGAAAAAGCCATTCCCGCTCAACTTCCATTAGTCCTCTGCCAATGTCGATTCTTTCGGTCGCATGATCGAGCGTCAAACGGCTGCCTTCGCTCGTATCGCGCAAAGTAAGTGTTGTGACTTCCGTTGAAGTAAACTCGATGCGTCTGCGCTTTTCGAACATCTTCTTCCACTAATCTTTCCCTCGATAACCAAAGGAAACCGGTTGGACGCCAGTGTCATAAATCAGACTACATCTCGCGAGAACCAATGTCTCGGGAACTGTCGGTCGTAACAGACGCCACAGATACGAAAAGCCGAACGCGCCTCCGATCGTCCATGCTGCGAGCCAAAGGATGAGAAATGGCTCAGGAGCTTTTCCGCCTGAGGTTAGTTGTCGAAACGCTGCGATCCATCCCGCCGCCAAACCAACAAGCCAACAGAGCAGAAAAATAGAAATGGCAAATCGCACTACTCCTGCCTTTGCGGTTGGCAGTATAAGCCTGACATAGCCATCAGCCCAATCGGTCTCTACCCTGATTTTCGATGCCGCGGGCGGAGTTATCATGGAGGCCTTGCAGGATCTACAGTTCCCATTTCTTTGGCAGCTTTTGCTTCAATTTCTCGACGGGCGCGAAGAGGTCGCCCATTTTTTCGACACGGGCGAGAGTTTTGTCGGAGCGGAATTTTAGGAGATCGGCTTTTTTCTTTTTTAGGCAGTTGGCGACTTCGTCCCAGGTGACGGGAGTGGAAACGGTCGGCTCTTCCCTGGCGCGGAGTGAATAGACGCAGATGGTCGTTTTGTGTTCGTCGTTCTGGCTCCAATCGACGAACACTTTTCCTTTGCGCAACGCTTTCGCCATATTCGAGGTGACAAGATCAACATGTTCGCGTTCGAGGTGCTGAGCGAGTGCGCGCGATAAATCTTTTGTTTGATGGAACGTGACCGAAGTATTCAATGGCACGTAGACCTGGAGACCTTTTGAGCCGCTCGTTTTCGGAAAGCTCTTAAGTTTCATTTTGCCTAACAAATCGCGCAGCCAGAGTCCGACCTGGCAGCACTGCACGATGTCGGCCGGCGCGCCAGGATCGAGATCGAAAACCATCATGGTCGGCCGGGCGACATCTTTCTTCCGCGCAAGCGACGTGTGCAGTTCGAGATCGGCCAGGTTCGCCGCCCAAACCAGCGTCGGCAAATCCTGCGCGAGACAATAGTCCATAACGCGGTTGTTGCCTTCGCTCCAGACCTTTGCCGTTTTCACCCATTTCGGCCGATGCTCCGGGCAATTTTTTTCGTAGAAAAACCCGGCATCCACGCCATTGGGATAGCGTTTCATGGTGAGCGGCCGATCTTTCAGGTGGGGCAAGAGCACCGGCGCAATGCGGATGTAATAATCGATCACCTGTCCCTTGGTGAAACCGACTTTCGGGTAAAGTACCTTGTCTAGGTTCGAGACCTGAATCTTGCGGTCTTCGACAATCAGTTCGGCTTTATCGCTCATTTCTTAAACCTCGCACAAAGAGGAATCCTCACGCAAAGAAGCGCTCTGGCGAGAGCAGCGGCTGCGGTTTGCAGATGCGCGCGACGCAATGTTCCCAGCTTTCGTGACCGCTCAGGATTTCGATTTCGACTCGCAAAAAATAAATCGGCACTTTTACTTCCGCTTCCTGGAGACGCGGCATGCGCACCGCGTCTTTTTCAGTGGTGACGATCATTTCCAGATCGCGCCGAAGGCAGCGATTGATGAAGCTGTTCATTTCCGCTTCGGAATAACGGTGATGATCGATGTATCTTTTTGCAAGATCGACATGGGCGCCGAGTTTTTTTAGTCCGCCCTCGAAACTTTCCGGTGCGGCGATACCGCAGATCGAGCCGATGTAAGTGTCGCGCAAACGCTCGAGCGGCAATCGTTCGCCCGTCAGAATATTTTGCAGATGGAGCGGCTTATGTGCGCACTCAATGATCTCGGCGGTGCGATTGTAACGGCGGATCCGTTGGACGAGCGCATCGTTAGGCTCGCCCGTGTTCTTGGTGATGAAGATATAGCTGGCCCGACGCAAATTCCGCGGCGGTTCGCGCAATGTGCCGCGCGGCAGCAGCAATTCGTTGCCGAAAGGGGCTTGCCGATCGACCAGCACCATGTCGAGGCGATGTTTGAGATGCAAATACTGCAAACCATCGTCGAGTAAGAGCGTATCGATCTTCCATTTGTCGATCGCAAAACGCCCGCTTTTTACGCGGTCTTTGTCGACCAGCACGATCACGTCTTTCAAATTGTGTGCGAGCATGTAGGGCTCGTCGCCAGCGGTGACGGAATCGAGCAGCAACGATTTTCCATCCGAGACAATTCTCGGTGGAGCGACATCTTTCTTTCCAAACCCGTGCAGCCAACTGCGTTTGCTCGGACGCGGGACACTTTTGTAACCGCGACTCAAAATCGCGACTCGGCGACCTCCCGATTGCAACGCCCGCGCAAATTTCTCCACGATGGGCGTTTTGCCGGTGCCGCCGACGGTCAAGTTTCCGATGCTGATGACAAGACAACCCAGCGTGCGCTCCCGAAAAATTCTTTTCCGGTAAAGGTACAAACGGAGCTGGACCAGCCGCTCATAAATAAAGGAAAGCGCGTAGAGAATTCCGCGCAGAATTCCGGCGCGCGCTCCGTGACGCCGCTCGAGGATGACGTCGATCGCAAACTGTTCGAGGTTTTCAAGCCAACGGGACATCGGAAGAATTTCGGATTTTCAGAAAACGCGTGCCGCGATTGTCGGCGGAAACAATGATCGTCCCTGCGGAATGATTGTCGATCTTGCGGCGCATCGCTTCCGCGATTTTCTGCTGGTTCTTTAACGTGACGGCGGTGATGATTGAACCACTGCCACTGAGAAAAGCGC
>CATPAW010000006.1 GCA_955652255.1 uncultured Chthoniobacterales bacterium
CTCCTTTTTTGTTTGCTCGTGATCAATACGCTCACGTTCAAGCTGCGCCTGAAGGCCGCCTTTTCTCCGCCTGCAATGTTGCTATCTGACGTTCCGCCTCGGCAAGACGGTCAAGCGCAAGCGAAACGCGCTCTCGGAGAACCTTCGAAATCGGAATATCCTTAAGCGCGTCTCTGGCGACTTCAACCATTCCCATCCCAGAAATATTACATGACTGCTCATCCCTTGCGCTACTTCAATCCGATGGCATGTTTTGACCCGTGACAAAGCGAGACGCTAACAAGGAAGCATTGGAGCAAGTCGAGAAAGCAACTGATTCGAAGCCGGCCAAAGGCAAAGAGCCTTTGGAATCCGAAGAGCTTAAGCGCCAGTTATCGGAAGCCGAAGAGCGGCTTAGGTCGGGGTTGTCGCCGAAGAAGGCAAAGTCCAAGTCACGCTAGACCTGTCCCGGCTCGCCAGGAAGTCGAATAAGGTCAAATACGATCGAAAGAGCTTGAAGAATCGCGACTTACGGGTCCTCGCGCTTGGAACGACTAGGCTCCGCCCTCCTTGATCCGGTCACTAAAAGAAAGACAATGTGTAAGTCTGGTGCGTCTAGGGCGAGGTTCGAGTCATAAGCCGAGCTGGCAAAATGCCAGACGCAACGGACTTAAAATTGAGATTTCGCGGTTTCTTTGCTTTTCGTTGCACATCAATTCAACGCGCGTTTTGCCAGCTAAATTGCGCAAATTCATGATTTAGCGGCTCTCGCACTGGGACGGCAGAAAGGTCGTCACTCTTGCACAAAATCTTGCACAGTAGCCGGGCGAAGACTGTCCCGTAACGCTTTTTTTGGAGCCTAGCCGGTCCACTCCCTTTTTGTCATATTTGGCTCAATTTCAAAAGAAAACCTATTCCCAGACAATGACTTTTCGTTGCCCGACCCCGCTCATTCCGTTAGGTCTGACTAATGCAACGGGCTGACGGATCTGGGCGACGAAAAAATTTCATCAGACGATTTTTCTCGGTCCTTGGGCCGGGTTTGATCACAGGAGCGGCCGATGACGACCCGTCTGGAATCGCAACATATTCTATCGCTGGGGCACAGCTAGGTACCTCTCTTTTGTGGACTGCATTTATCACATGGCCCCTGATGGCTGCGGTTCAGATGATGTGCGCTCGGATCGGATTAGTGACAGGAAACGGCCTTGCGGGAGCGCTTCGCGCCAAGTTCCCGAGGCGTCTGATCGCAATCGCAGCTTTGGCGTTGTTGATCGCTAATACGATCAACGTGGGAGCAGATCTATCTGGAATGGCCGACGCGGCGCAAATGCTTACGGGCCTTAATTCTCATTTTTTCGTTGTGTTCTTCGGAATCGCGATCGCCTTTGCAACGATCTGGTTTCGTTATCATCAAATCGCGAACGTATTGAAATGGCTCGCGTTGAGTTTGTTCGCGTACGTGCTGACCGCTATCGTCGTCCGTCCCGACTGGACTACTATCTTACGCGACACATTCCTACCTATATGGCCGAAAGGCCACGAAGCTTGGGCAACTTTGGTAGCCATCCTGGGAACCACCATCAGTCCATATCTGTTTTTCTGGCAAGCTTCGCAGGAAGTCGAAGAAGAGAAAGCTATGGGTCGGCGGATGCGTGTTCGACGGCAGGGTGCAACGAGCAGGGAGATCAAAGATCGTAAGCTCGACGTTGGTGTAGGCACATTTTTTTCCAATCTCGTGATGTATTTTATAATTTTGACCACCGCGCTTACGCTGCACACACATGGCGTTACTAGTATTGAAACTTCGCGGCAGGCCGCTGAAGCGCTCAAACCATTAGCGGGCACTTTCGCGGCAACGGTTTTCACTCTTGGGATTATTGGGGTCGGTTTGCTCGCGATTCCGACCCTTACCGGATCAGCGGCGTACGCGTTTGCGGAAACGTTTCAATGGCGTCAAGGACTTGATCAAAAGTTCAAAGCCGCGCGCGCATTTTACGGCGTGATAATTCTTTCAACGGTTATCGGAATCGCGCTGGATTTCGCGCATGTTAACCCCGTCAAAGCTCTGTTTTGGACGGCGGTCGTCAATGGTCTTCTCGCTCCATTTTTGCTGGTCGGTATTTTGATCGTTGCGTGTGATCGGAAAATTATGATGCACCAACCGAGTTCCCTGTTGGGGAGGCTGGTTGTCGGAGTTACGACGCTCGTGATGTTCGGCGCCGCGATTGGAATGTTTGCGTTTTAACATACGAGCGCCGGCATTTATTTTCCAATATTTCAATCCGCTAGTCCTGTGTGACCAAGAACGCTTCGACCGTGGGTAAAAACACTTTGAACTAAACCCAAGAAAATCGCGACAACTGCTGCTTGCATATGTTTCCTTTCGTTTATTTGGTATTTCAATGACGCAATGTGTGTCCCCCGAAAATAATCGCCAGCCCGAGCAGGATGACTGCGACCGGCACGAGCGGCGCGCTGGTGATGTAAGTGAGCAGGACGAAGATGATCGCGATGACGGCGAGGATTGTTGCGATGTTGTAGTTCATAGTTTTCCTATCGTGGGTTTGCCGACGCTACCGTGTGAGGTTATCTGGAAGCAAGGTTTTTGAAGTTTAGGGGAAAATCCTCTCGTTCCCTAACAACGTGCGGCATCGCGAAGAGCAGCCGGCCGTTTCTTGGCAATAGACAGGGCAGACGCGCCCTCCGCTTCAAAGACTTCCCATCCGCCTTGGTCCTTCCATCGCGCATCACGCGACGGCCGGACCTGAATGATTCTCGTGCTTATCTCTGAATCATAACCGACCCGTGTCGATTGGTGGCAAGACCGCATCCAACATTTAATTCTCGTCCTTGCAGCCGTAATTGATCCTTATAAAGCTTGC
>CATPAW010000007.1 GCA_955652255.1 uncultured Chthoniobacterales bacterium
CGCTCGATTCCTCCTCGAGCGTAACGTCGCCGATGACCGTCGCGCCGGGAACGACCCAGGCGCTTGGATGGATGGTCGGACCTTTGCGTAAACGCGCGTCGATCCCGGCGTGACCAGTTGGAAACGGGTCCACATTCATCAACGTCCAACGTTCAACGTCCAACGCTCAACGTCCAATAGAAGAAGGTGATGGCGCGGTGCCGGTTGTTTTTATTATGCTCGGTTCGGTGCGATTATAACGACTCATGCACGACCTCCCTCCAGACGCGCTCACGCCGTTCGTTTTCTCCGATCCGACGGGCAAACGCTGGCCGCGATTGCGCCTGATCCTGTTGGTTGGCGGCGCGTTATTTTTCCTGGGGACAGTGCTTTTCGTGCAAACACTTTTTGTCGCGCCGCAGATGCGGGTCCCCTTCGCGCTGCGGCAGTTGAAGGGCCAACTCAAGGCGTTGCAAAAAGAAAACCCGGCTGGACAAGTGGCGCCGAGCTCGTTGCTCTGGCAGAAATTCGGCGCGGCCCGGCAGGCGGCAAAAAAACTCGGCGGGCCAGCGCAATCGCCACCGGCGCGCCCGCGCAAAAAATCTCCGAACAACGAAGTGCGGCTCGCCTTCTACACCAACGGCGATCCTTACAGTTATGCGTCGCTCGAGCAACATGCGTCGCAAATTACCCATCTTTGCCCGGAGTGGATGGCGGTGACCAACGGCCTGGGTGATTTACAAATCGACGCGGACGCGCGGCTGCCGAAATTTACCGCGAGCCGCGGCATTGCGTTGATGCCGCTGTTGACCAATCTGGCCGGCGACAGCTGGCAACCGGAAGCGATTGAAAATCTCGCGCACGGTCCCCAAGATCGACAGGATCGTTTTATTCGCAGTGTGCTCACGGTTTTGCGAAATGCCCGGGCGGCGGGGGTCGTCATCGACTGGGAGCAAATCGATCCCGTCTATAAAAAAGATATCAGTGCTTTCATCGACAAACTCGCAGATGCGCTGCATGACGATGAAAAGCAACTATGGCTCTGTGTTCAACCAGGGCAGGAACTGGATTACATCGACTTCGAGGATCTCTCCGACAATGTCGATCGTTTTGTCGCGCTGCTTTTTGACGAGACCTCCGATATCGATCCACCCGGTCCGCTCGGGTCGCGTTCCTGGTTTGAAGGCTGGCTGCACGTTTTGCTCGAAGATGCGGACACAAAACAATGGATCATCGCGCTCGGCAGTTATGGATACGATTGGACGATCGGCGGAAAAAAAGCGGAGCTAATCAGCTTTCCGGAAGCGATGAGCCGCGCCAATAACGCGGGAGTCGAGACCGCGGAAGTCAAGGCGCCCGGTTACAATCCCTATTTTTATTTTGAGGACGCGGACAAAGAGCACGCCGTTTGGTTTCTGGATGTGGTGACGTTTTTAAACGAGCTGCGCGAAGTGCGCGATCAAAAGGCCGGCGGCTTCGCGCTTTACCGGCTCGGCACGGAAGACCCGGCGATTTGGGACGCACTGAATCTTTCGCGCGATTTCAAGATCGACAATCAAACGCGCGAGTTGTTGGAAGTGCTCAGAGGGACGGACACGATCGCCGATGTGGGGGATGGTGAAATTGTCACGGTGGATGAAACCCGCTCGGATGGGATGCGAAATCTGGCGGCCGATTCTCAGGGTTACCTTACGGCGAGGTACGCGAAGTTCCCAGAGTTTCCCACGCTTTATCACCAAGGCGCCGGGGGCGAACATCAGGTGGCAATCACTTTTGATGACGGCCCCGATCCGCAGTGGACGCCGAAGATTCTCGATATTCTGAAAGCAGCCAACGTGAAGGCTGCGTTTTTTCTCGTCGGGGCGAACGCCGAGCACTACCCCGGCCTCGTCCGCCGAATTGTCGATGAAGGACACGAGATCGGGAACCACACTTATTATCATCCGAACCTGGCGCTTTGCTGGCCGGAGCACGTGCGACTCGAATTGAATGCGACGCAGCTTTTAATCGAAAGCATCACCGGTCGCGCCACGACGTTATTTCGTCCTCCGTACGCGGCGGACACGAGCCCCTCGCAATTAAGCGAGCTGACTCCGCTGCAAATCGCGCAGGACCTCAATTATCTCGTCGTTCTGGAGAACATCGATCCGCAGGATTGGGCAAAACCGGGTACCGACATCATCCTGCAGCGCGTGAAACAGCAACGGCGCGATGGCAGCATTATCTTGCTGCACGATGCCGGCGGGGATCGCTCGCAAACGGTCGAAGCACTTCCTCGCATTTTGGATTGGCTGCATACGCGGGGCGATACTGTCGTGCTCTTGAGCACGCTGCTTGGAACGACGCGTGACGCGGTCATGCCGCGATTGCAGCAGAGTAGTCAATCGCTCATTCGGCTGGTGAGCAGCACCGGCTTTCGGCTTTATCACGGGGTCGAAGAATTTCTTTGGGCGTTCATGATTGTCGCGACCGCGCTTGTGGTCATTCGGACGCTGGTCGTGATCTGGCTAGCGTATTGTTTCCGTCGCGGCCCGAAAGCGGATTTTGCCGAACCGATCAGCGTGGTGATGGCTGCTTACAACGAAGGCAGAGTAGTCGCGGGAACTTTGCGCGCGCTTCTCGACACGGAATACAAAGGCGACATTGAAGTCATTGTAATTGATGATGGTTCGCGTGACGAAACTGCCGCGGAAATTAAGCGCGCCGCAGACGTCGATCCACGCGTTCGTTTGTTGCGACAAGAAAATCGTGGCAAAGCGCGAGCGTTGCAGCGCGCGCTTTCCGCCGTGCGGCACGGAATCGTCGTGTTTGTGGATGCCGATACGCATTTTCAGCGCGACACGCTTCCACGTTTGCTGGAACCGTTCGCCGACGAGCGGATCGGCGCGGTTTCAGGTCATGCGAAGGTCGGGAACTTGCGCACGTTCATCGCGCGTTGTCAGGCGCTGGAATACACTTGCGGCTTCAATCTCGATCGGCGCGCATACAATCGCTGGAATTGCATCACGGTCGTGCCTGGTGCGATCAGCGCCATTCGCAAGGATGCGATCGATCAAGCGGGCGGCCTCAGTTTGCAAACGCTCGCTGAAGACACCGATCTGACTTTTTCGTTGCACAAACATCGGCAACGGATCGTCTACGTCCCGGACGCGATCGCCTGGACGGAAGCGCCGGAGAGCGTGCGCACGCTGGCGCGACAACGTTTTCGCTGGGCCTACGGCACGTTGCAATGCCTCTGGAAACATCGCGACATGGTGTTCAACTGGAACTATCGCGCGCTCGGCTGGTTCAGTTTGCCGAGCGTCTGGTTTTTTCAAATCATCCTCGTCGCGGTCACACCAATGGTGGATTTGTTCTTGCTCGCCACCCTTCCATTCGGCGCCTGGCGAGCAGTCATGCCGTTTGTCATCACGTTCCTCACCATGGATGTCATTCTCGCGACGCTGGCCTGCATTCTCGAGCGAGAGCCGATTTTGCGCGCATGGCGCATTCTTCCCATGCGTTTGATTTACCGGCCAATGCTCAGCTACTGCATTTGGAAGGCGATCCTTCGCGCGCTGAAGGGTGCGCTGGTCGGCTGGGGCAAACTCGAGCGCACGGCCAGCGTGCCGGCGCGGGCATGAGGAGAAAATGCAGAAATTACGAATGACGAAGGAATGACGAAATCCGAATGATAAAGAGCGCTCTCCGGTTCGTCATTCGTCATTCGTGTTTCGTCATTTTGTTTGTCGTAGTCGGCGGATTGGTCTCGTGCAAAAAGGCTAGCCTAACGAATGCGCACATCGATCCGAACGGCTCGGTCGAGGTCGTCGTCCCCGCGCATGGCGCGTACACCGGCGCATTTATGGATTTCGGCGACGAGGAGGACGACGTCACGCTCGAAATGATTGAGGATTTCGAGACGATGGTCGGCAAACACCAGGCCATCATCGCTTCCTCGAGTTATTGGGGTGAGCAAAATTTCCCGACCGCAAATCTCAATGTCGTTTGGCGGCACGGTTCGCTCCCGCTCGTTTTTTGGTCGCCGTGGGACAAACCGTACACGCAAAATCGCGGACCGGACAAATTCAATCTCAACGACATCATCGCGGGGAAATGGGATGATTACATCGACAAGTGGGCCGACGCGGCGCGGGCATTCGGGCGTCCGATGATCGTCGCATTCGGCGTCGAGATGAATGGCGACTGGTTTCCGTGGTCAGGGATTTACTACGGCGGCGACGATTGGGATGATGAGCGCGAGAATTGGAAGGGTCCCGAAAATTTCCGGACGGCCTATCGCCATGTCGTCGATCGCGTCCGTGCGCGCGGCGCGTCCAATATCAAATGGATGTTTCACGCCAACAATTATTCCTACCCGCTCGACACCTGGAATTTCGCGCCCGCGTATTATCCCGGCGCCGATTACGTCGATTGGCTTGGCCTGAGCGTTTACGGCCAGCAATTCAAAGACGAACCGTGGGCGAACGTTCCGTCGCTGGTCGATTGGCCGTATCAGGAAATGTGCGGGCTCGATCCGAGCAAGCCGATCATGATCGCCGAATGGGCGACGGGCGAGTTTCCGCATTCTGGGCCCAAAGGCGAATGGATCAAACAAGGCCTCGAGCTATTTCTAAAACGATATCCGCGGGTGAAAGCTGCGGTTTACTGGCACGAACGCTGGCAAAACGTCGACCAGTCTTACAGCAACTTGCGGGTCAATTCTTCCGTGGAATCGCTGCAAGCATATCGTGAAGGCCTCGCGCACCCCGATTGGTTAGGCAACTTGATCTTGCGAGCGGTTCCGAGCGCCAAATAATGAGCACTCAAAGATCGACAATTGCGCCGGGTAAATGATGAGTGCAGAAGATAGATTTCCGGAAGAGCTTTTGCTGAATAAGCCAAACCGCAGGCGCCGTTCGGTTCAAGAGTTCTACCAACAGTATGGCAACACCAGGCAAAACCCCGCCTACTACAGAACGATCGGCACGCAG
>CATPAW010000008.1 GCA_955652255.1 uncultured Chthoniobacterales bacterium
AAAAAGAAAAACAGAACACCGCGTATCACGAAGCGGGTCACGCGCTGTTGCTCGAACTTTTGCCCCACACTGAGCCGCTCCACAAAGTCACCATCATCCCGCGCGGCCCGTCGCTTGGATCGACAATGTGGTTGCCGGAAGAAGACAAATACACCAACCGCAAAAACGAGTTGCTCGCCAGCCTGACGGTAAAAATGGGTGGTCGCGTCGCCGAGGAAATTATTTTTGGCGATGTCACCAACGGCGCCGCCGGCGACATCAAGATGGCCACCGCCATGGCGAGAAAAATGGTTTGCGAATGGGGCATGAGCGAAAAGCTTGGCATGGTCGAGTACGGCGAGCACGAAGATTACGTTTTTCTCGGTCGCGACATTTCACGCGCCCGCGATTACAGCGAAGCCACCGCGGAAGAAATCGACCACGAAGTGCGCCGGCTCCTCGATGAAGCTTATCAAAACGCGAAGCAAACGCTGATTGCGAATCGCGACAAGCTCGAGGTCATCGCCAAAGCGCTGCTTGAATACGAAACACTCGACGGTTTGCAGATCAAAGAAATCATCAAGCATGGCCGGTTAATCAATCCACCCCCAAGCATCCCGCCACCGCCGGCCCAAAAGATGCCGCCGGAAAAGCCGCCCAAACAAGTTGTTATTGGCCCCGATGTCGCGCCCCCGCTTCCCGGCGCCCTCGGCGGCGCGCCGGCATAATCTGCTCTCCCTCTCGGCCGTGTGTGGCGGGACGGCTTGCTTTTCGATTGTCGATCTTACTTCGGCGAACGTTCGCGGGCGTGCGTTTTTACATCGCGTCGTTGTTTGTCGACGACACGGCGCAACTCGCGCTCCATCGTTTTGAAGGCGTCGTGGATGACTTTGTTGAGCGGTTCGTGTGAACCGTTGTCCATTTGTTTCTCGTCGGCGACCAGTTCGTGGCCGCGCGAGACGGTCACATCGATGCGGCAACGATACGGATTTCCTTTGTGGTGCGTGTGGTTCGGCTGCTCGATCGCGACATCGCAACGGTTGATGTGATCGCAAAATTTTTCGAGCCGGGCCGCGTAATCCAGAATGAGATTGTCGATCTTGTCCGATTTTTCCAGGCCGCGATAAGTGATCTTAACAGGCAGTTGCATACGTAAATTATGCGCGCTTAGATCGGCCGAAGCGAACGAAAATGTGACGCTAATTTCGCCGCCTCCACTTTCACCAAATCCGATTTCACATGCTCGACGATCAGGTCGCGAGCATTTCTGGGCAAAAGATCGACAATCGCGGAATGGATCCCCGCCGGCGCCGCGAATGACCAGCCTTCGCTGCCGCTGCGGTCGATGATTTTCACGATTTGCTCGGCCAGCTCTTTGTAAATGCGCCGATCAGTTTCCGTTTCAAGCTGCGTCCGCTCGGAGATGGAAGCCCCATGATGGGTGCCAGCGCCATCGGTAACGGGAAATCTTCCGGCCTGATCGGAAACCTTGTCGACCAATTTGCCGTGTGCATCGGTGATGTTGAAGGCCTGAATCAAATGCAAACTTGGCCCGCGAGCCGGCGTTTCATCGACACGATAAGCTTTCAAAGTTCCGCGGTCCGCCACGATGATTAGTGAAGCCGGTGTCATAAGAGAAATTGCCAGCCAGGGCTCTCAGCGGAGAAAGAAGGGCGCATCCGCATTTCTATAACTCATTCGTTTCTCGCGACAAGATCGCGGTCACAAATTTTCATGTCGATCTTACACCTCGGATGTTTTTCGGCCGGTCCGTTCTTCTTCGGCACTGATCCCGGGCGGAAGCTCAAAATGGCGTTTCTTCCATGATTCGACGCGCGCCTTGGCTGGTTCGCCCGCAATCAACTTCAGCAAACAGACCGCACGATCACCGACTTCCACGTCATCGCCCGAATCGAATTTTCTCGTCGTTTGCAAAAAGCCGTCTTCGTCTCGCGTTTCCACGATCAACTCCCAACCCAAATGTTCCTGACCCGGCAACACAAAAAGGATCGGCTCGTAGTGCGCATTGATCAAAACCAAAAACGTTTCGTCGCGTATCGGTTCGCCTTCAAAGGTGAGCACGTCCATGGTATCGCCGCTCAGCAACATGCCGAGGCAGCGCACAAACGGCGAAGACCATTCCTCGTCGCTCATTTCGTTGCCGCCCGGATTGAACCACATCACGTCTTTGATCTCGCTGCCGCGAATCCGCCGGCCCTGGAAAAATTTCGGCCGCCGGAAAACGGGATGATCTTTGCGAAGTTGAATTAATTTTCTGGTGAACTCGAGCAGTTGATTTTGTTTTTCGTCGCGCTGCCAATTGATCCAGCTGATTTCGTCGTCCTGGCAATAGGCGTTGTTGTTGCCATTTTGGGAACGGCCAAATTCGTCGCCGCCGAGCAGCATCGGCACGCCTTGCGACAAAAACAGCGTCGTCAAAAAATTGCGGCGCTGTTTCCGGCGCAGATTGTCGATCTTGGGATTGTCGGTGGGACCTTCCGCGCCGCAGTTCCACGATTGATTATTGTTGTCGCCGTCGCCGTTGTTTTCGCCGTTGGCTTCGTTGTGCTTGTCGTTGTAACTGACGAGATCGGTTAGCGTAAAGCCGTCATGCGCGGTGACGAAATTGATGCTCGCATAAGGCCGGCGGCCATCATGTTGATAAAGATCGGGGCTGCCGGTGAGCCGATATGCCATTTCGCCGGCCTTGTCTTCATCGCCTTTCCAAAAACTGCGCACCGTGTCGCGATATTTTCCGTTCCACTCCGCCCAAAGCACCGGAAAGTTGCCGACCTGGTAACCGCCTTCAGCGACGTCCCACGGTTCCGCGATTAACTTTACCTGCGAGAGCACCGGGTCCTGGTGAATGATTTCGAAAAAGGCGTGCAGCTTGTTCACGCCGGCGTGATCGCGCGCCAAGGTCGAGGCCAGATCGAAACGAAAACCATCCACGTGCATGTCGTTCACCCAATAGCGCAGGCTGTCCATCACCAGCTGCAACGTGCGCGGATGCAGCAGATTGAACGTGTTACCCGTGCCGGTGAAATCGAGATAGAGGCGCGAATTCTCGGGCGTGAGCCGGTAATACGCGATGTTGTCGACGCCGCGAAAACTCAGGGTCGGCCCGAGATGATTTCCTTCGCCAGTGTGATTGTAAACGACGTCGAGAATTATTTCGATGCCGGCCGCGTGAAGATTGCGCACCATCCATTTGAACTCGTTCACCTGGCCGCCAAGATTGCCGCTGCTCGAATACTCGGCGTGCGGTGCGAAAAAACCGATCGTGTTGTAGCCCCAGTAATTCGTTAGGCCGCGATCGACCAGCGCCTTGTCATCCACGTGCGCGTGCACCGGCAACAACTCCACCGCAGTCACCCCCATCTCTTTGAAATATTTGATCGCCGTCGCGCTGCCGATTCCGGCATACGTGCCGCGCAACTCCTCCGCAACATCCGGCCAAAGTTTCGTAAATCCTTTCACATGCACTTCGTAAATGATCGAACTGTGCAGCGGCGTGCCCGGCCGCTTGTCATCGGCCCAGTCAAACGCATTATCGATCACGACCGATTTCGGCATGCCCCACGCGTCGTCGCGAAAGTCGCGAGCAAGATCTTCCTCTTCGCTCCCGACCACGTAAGCGAACATTTCATCCGCCCAGTTGATCTCGCCCGCGATCGCCTTCGCGTATGGATCGATCAACAGCTTCGAACTGTTGAAACGCAAGCCGTGCTCGGGTTCGTAGGGCCCGCTCACCCGGTAACCGTAAAGCTGCCCCGGCTTCACATCGGGTAGGAAAATGTGCCAAACCTGATCGGTCTGTTCCGTCACCGGGATGCGAACATTTTCCTGTTGCGCATCGAGACTGTCGAACAAGCAAAGATCGACACTCGTCGCTGTCTCGGAAAAAACGGCGAAGTTGACGCCGTTGCCCAGCCAGGTCGCACCGAGCGGATACGGATAGCCGAGCCAGGTCTTTACCGGAGTCATAAATGCGAGTTTCTATCCAACATGGAGAGTGCACGTTGGCAATGCATTAAACGAAATGGCGTGACCCAATTTTTTATCTCTTGCCACCGGCCCGCGCTCGTGAATTCGCTTTTAAGCGTTACAAATCTCTCAGCGCGCGCTGGGCTTTTTCGAGATGGGACGGACGCAGAATCATCAGTCCTTTTTCCGCTTTCGGGCTGGCCGCGAGATAAGCGTACTCGATGTTGACGTTGGCCTTCGCCAGCCGCTCGGCGATTTTTCCAAGCGTACCCGATTGGTTCGTGCCTTCGATCATGAGCACTTCAGATTCGAGCGCGAGGGTACCGGTCTCGCCCAAGAGCATCAGTCCTTTAGTTGGATCGCTCACCACCATGCGCACAACCGAATGATCGACTGTGTCGGAAGTGGCGAGTGCGTGAATGTTAATTTCGGACTGCGCGAGCGCTTCGCACACGCGGGCAAGGGCGCCCGGACGATTTTCAAGAAAGACCGCGAGTTGCGTTGCCGTTTCCACGGAGAGCGTTGATTTCATGACGCTTCTAAGGTGAAGCCGAGCCGCGCTTCTGACAACCTAACAGATTTCACGCTCTGCAACGACGAACACGCTTCCAGCAACATAAACGCCGGGCCTTCGGGCCCGTTAGCTAATCATACCGGCGAATGCAACTCCGAAAAAATTCGCGAGTCCCGATTATTTCGGGATTGTCGACCTAACAATGAAAACCGCCACGCTCCAGGCTCCGCCGCAGGCGCCAGCACCGGGTCGCACGATCGGTTTTGCCACCGCTTGCGCGATCGTGGTGGCGAACATCATCGGCACGGGCGTCTTCACCAGCCTGGGTTTTCAGCTGCCCGATATTCATTCCGGTTTCGCGCTGCTCATGCTCTGGATCGTCGGCGGAATCGTGGCGCTCTGCGGCGCCTTGTGCTATGGTGAGTTGAGCGCCGCTTTGCCGCGTTCCGGCGGCGAATATCATTTTCTGTCGAAAATTTATCACCCGGCGATCGGTTTCATGGCCGGGGTCGTTTCTGCGACGATTGGCTTCGCCGCGCCAATCGCGCTCGCTGCGATGGCGTTTGGCAAATATTTCCACGGTGTCTTCGATTTTGGCTCGCCGGTCTTTCTATCGTTTGCCGTCGTTTGGCTGGTCGCGCTTTTTCATCTTGGCAATTTGCGCGTGGGCAGCGCGTTCCAAAATCTTTGGACTGTGTTGAAATTGCTTCTGATCACCGCGCTCATCGGCGCCGGATTTTTTGTTCAGCCGAAGGAAGCGATCAGCTTTCTGCCTGCGCCCGGTGATATGATGTCGATCTTTGGCGCGCCGTTCGCGGTGGCGCTGGTTTACGTGATGTATTCCTACTCCGGCTGGAACGCGGCCGCTTACATCATCGGCGAGATTAAGAAGCCGGAGAAAAATGTTCCGCGCTCGCTTCTTGCTGGCACGGTTATCGTGCTTGCAATTTACGTTCTCTTGAATGCGATTTTTCTCGTGACGACACCGAGACAAGAATTGAGCGGCCAACTCGAAGTCGGCTTGATTGCCGGCAAACATATTTTTGGCACGAACGGCGGCCGAATCGTCGGCGCGGTCATTTGCATCGGACTTGTTTCGGCGATCAGCTCCATGACGTGGATCGGCCCGCGCGTCACCATGGCAATGGGCGAAGACCATTGGCTGCTTCGATTGCTTGGCCGCAAGAATCGCCAGGGCGTGCCTACGAACGCGATCGTTTTACAATTGCTGATCGTAAATTTGCTTTTGCTGACGGGAAGTTTTGAGCGCGTTGTTGTTTACATTCAATTCGGGCTGCTGCTCTGTTCGTTACTTACCGTTCTTGGAGTCATCGTGCTGCGCTCCAGCCAGCCGGCATTGCCGCGACCTTATCGGGTCTGGCTTTATCCGCTGCCCCCGCTCATCTTCGCGGCGATTACGATTTGGATGATGATTTATCTTTTGCGTTCGCACACTACAGAATCATTGGCCGGGCTGGGAACGATGCTGGCCAGCTTGTTGCTTTACTTCTGCACGGCAAAACGTCCAAGTCCGTCCGCATGAGCCAGTTTCAATCCGCAAATTTTTTTGCCAAGATCACATTGTCGATCTTTGCATTGTCGTTCTTGCACCCGGTAGGCAGCGCTCAGGTGCAACAAAATCCGGCGGCGAGCAATTCCGCCCTTCCGTCGCCTGACGACACTGCGCGGTTTCTCGCTGGAATTCCGCTCCCAAAAAACTCAGCACTCGCAGTGCTCGCGACCGATCCCGCGTGGCAGGACCACTCCGCGTTTTTCGAGAAAGCGTTTGCCCAACTCAACCTGCGACAGCTCCAAAAACTGCACGCCTGGGAACAAAATTATATCCCGGAGGCGACACGGCCGCTGCCGGTCGCGTTCTACATGTTTAGCGGACCCGATTTTCTTTACGTCGATCAATTTTTTCCGAAATCCTCCGTTTATGTGCTCTGCGGCAAGGAATCGATGGGACCGCCGCCCGACCCGCTGCGCATCACGAACCTGGCGGGTGCTCTGCATAATCTCGAAGATGCAATGAGCTCCTCTCTGCGCTTCAGCTTCTTCATTACAAAAGACATGAAAGTCGATCTGCAATCGCAGGAACTCAACGGCACGCTTCCGATCCTTTACGTGTTCCTCGCGCGTGCCAACAAATCGATTACGGATGTAACGCTTGGGTCCTTAAATGGAAATGGGACTTTTCAGGAAGGCAAAGCTGGCGGCATTCCCGGCGTGCGGATTAATTACGTCGACAATTACTCAGGGACCGCGCAGACGCTGTTTTATTTTACAACTGATATTTCGGACGGCGGAATCGCATCGGACCCGGGATTCTTAAGATTCTGCGACCACTTCGGCGTCGGATGCAGTTTTCTCAAGTCGTCTTCTTATCTCCTGTTCGAAGAAGGTTTCGCGCGAATCCGCAATTTCATCCTCGATCACAGCAATACGATCGTGCAGGACGACGCCGGGATTCCGCTGGCCTACCTTAATCGGGAGAAATGGAATATTCGGCTGTTCGGCAACTACATCGGGCCGATCGAGATTTTCAAACAACATTACCAGCCGAAGCTGCGGGAGCTTTATGAGCAGAGCAATCCGCCCCCGCTCGAGTTCAATTTTGGTTACCGCTGGAATTACAAAGAAAGCAATTTGATCGTCGCCCAGCGAAATTGAATGTCGCGCCGATCTTTGGCGCGGCTCCTGTTATGTCGAGCGAAGCCGGAGCTAAAATCGCCGGAACCAGGAATAAGGAAACGCGTCGCCCGGGCAATCGGTTGGCCAGCGTGGCGGATTCATTTCGCGATGCGGTTTCACGATGGCGTAGTGATTGTCGATCTTGCCGCAGCGCTGCCGCAAGTAGCGGATGAGTTCCTCGCAGCACTCGAGTTGCGCGCGCGTCGGTTGGTCGCGATTGAAATCGCCGACCAGACAAATGCCGAGCGCGATGTTATTCAAGTAATCACTATGCACATGCCCGCCGTTGATCTGCCGGCGCCAGCGATCGCCCACTTCAACCTCGCCGTTGCCCGTCGATGTCCCGTTACCGATGACAAAGTGATACGCGAGTCCGTTGCGCATTCGGCGAACATTTCGGTGGTAGTAATCGAAGACGCGTGCATTGCCCTGCCGGGTGCCGCTGTTGTGCACGACAATAAACTGCCAGCGGCGCCGCTGCACCGGCGCACGGCGGATTTCTTCGATCACTGACCGCGTAAGATAGTGATAACTTTCGCCTGAAGTCGGCCGCGAGAACGGCCAGAAAAGGAACCCTCGCCGCGGCGGCGGTGACGGAGGCGGCTCAAGCGCCTCCTCGCCCTCGAAACCGGATTTCTCGATCGTGACTTGCGGTGCTTCTTGCGAGGGAACTGGAATGGCGCGGGCGATGCCTAGCTGTGGAGTTACGCTCGGTGTGGGCGCAGCCGACAGGCGCGGCGCCGGAACTCCTTTCCCAATTTCGTCCGACTGTTTCGGCGATTTCTTGGGCGAGGCCGAAGGCGTCGGTGAACGCTTCGGGCGCTTTTTCTTCGCTGGGGGAGATTCGTTTGGCCTGTGCGACTTCCGGGCTTTCACGACGGGACTCTTTTTCGGCGAAGGTGTGGGCGATTCCTCGTCGTCGGCATGTTTCGCTTTGGTTGGCGTCGGCGTTTCGCTCGGGGAAGGCTTCGCCGTGGTTTTCTTTTTGTGTTTCGCCGTTTTTGGTTTCGCGGTCGGGCTCGGTGATTCGTTGGGAGATGTCGATGTAGTGGCGCGTGCTTTTAAAAATTGCGCGCGCTTCTCTTTCTCCTCATCGGTTAGTTGTGCATGGACGAGCGTGCCAATGATCCCGCTGAGCGCGAGCAAAACCGCAAGCCAAAGGCGAAAGCGCAACACTGCAGCGAAGCGTAACAGAGCGGGCGGTGCGATCAACTCGCGAAAGCTTTCGGAGTCAACTCGTCCCGCCGTTGCGGGACTTTCGGAGTCAAGCGGCCTGCGCCGCAATGGCAGGCGTTGATGTCGCCGCTTCGCGTTCGCGGCGAAGGATCGCGTTCAATTTGCCGCCAAGAAGCAGGAGCAAACAAGTGAGATACATCCAAGTGAGCAACACAATGATGGATGCAAGTGCGAGATAAGTCGGGTTATAACGATCGTACTTTGTGACGTAGAACTGAAAGAGCTTTGTCACCGCGATCCAGCCAACCGAAAAAAATATCGCACCAGGCAGTGCTTGTCGAATCGTGAGATAATTTTCCGGCGTCAGAAGATAAAGCGCGAGCGCGAGCCCGATCAGCGCCACCGCGGTAAGCGGCAGATTCAAAAGCGTCACCCACTCTTGCAGCGGCACTGTCAATTGAAAATTGACTTCCGCGATGCCGGCCAGCGTTTCGCCAAAAACCACGGCATTGAAACAAATAAGAATGGTGATGCCAAACCAGAAAAGCATGAAAAACGAGATGACGTATTTCGACCACCAGTGGCGATCTTCGCGCACACCGTGGGTCTGGCTTAGTGCCCGCGAAATTGTGGCAATGAACACCGTGCCGAAATAAATCCCGACGATGATCCCGACATTGGCGAGCATGCCGCTGGAGCCAGTCACCACCACGCTGGCAACCGCGGCATCGAGGATGTCCTGCACTTTTGGGTCGGGCGGCATGAAACTTTTCAGGACGACAAACATACGATGCAGTTTTGCCGGATCGGTGCCGAACAGACCGAGCAGATGCCACAGGAAAAGCAAACCGGGCGCGAGGGCGATCAGCAATAGATAAGCCATCTGCGCGGCCAGACCGGTCGTGTTATCCATAGCCGTTTCCCAAACCAGGCGGCCTAAAACTCGCCAGACAAATCTGAGATATCTCATTGCCGCCCAGAGTTTACTTTGCCGGATGCAAATATCCATTAAACTTGCGTCCGTTTTGCGTCAGTTGCCTTTGCCTAACGAGTCGTGAAAAAAATCCTGATCCTCAGCGCCGGTTTTGGAGAGGGTCATAATAGCGCCGCCCGCGGAATCCGCGACGGCCTCGCTCGTGTCGCGCCCGGCGAGCTTGAGGTGGATTTGCGCGATCTCTTTCTTGAAACGTACGGCGCCGTCAATGAAATCGTCCGCAAAACTTACCTTGCGGTGATTAACCAGTGGCCGGGCTCCTGGGGCCACGTTTATCGCTGGCTTGATGGGATAAAGAATTTCGACCAACGTTTTGAGCGGTTCTCGCGCCTCAAAGAGCATCTGGCCCGCTTGATCGAGCGCTTTCAACCGGACATCGTCGTTTCAACCTTTCCACCTTATCCTTATTTGTTGCGGCAAATTGTAGGATCAGGTCGCCGTTTCAAGAGCGTGGTCGTCGTCACCGATTCAATCACGGTGAACGCCATCTGGTATCGCTGCCAGGCAGATTATTTTCTCGTTCCAAACGAACAAAGCGCGGCGGTCGTCCGCGGCGGCGGCATTGCGCCGGATAAAATTAAAACATTTGGATTTCCGGTGAGCCCGAAATTTGCCGATCTCGCACAAGATCGACAAGCGCCATCGGATAAATCAGAGCGCCGCGTTCTCTATGTAATCAACGCCGGCACCCGGCGGGCGCCGGGACTAGTGAAAAAACTTCTCGATCTCGACCTCCATCTCACCGTGACTGTCGGGAATGATGATCAACTTCGACGCGCGATCGAAGCCGTCACCCACGATCACAAGGCCTGTCCGGAGTGCGGTCGCAAGATCGACATCTTGGGTTGGACCGATCAGCTTCCGCGCCTGCTTTGTCTGAGCCATTTGCTTATCGGCAAGGCTGGTGGCGCCACCGTTCAGGAGACGATCGCCGCCGGTTGCCCCATGATTATTAATCACATTGTGTCCGGCCAGGAAGAGGGAAACGCACAATTAATTGTCGAAACAAATTCGGGCGCAATCGCCCGCTCGCCCGCGGAAGTGATCAGGCAAGTTGAGCGCGCATTTGCGGAGGACGCCAGGCAGTGGCACAAATGGCGGGCCAATATCAGCCGCTTGAGCCGGCCGCGCGCCTCGCTCGAGATCGCCGACTTCTTGCTGTCTATTTAGACGACCGGCTCGATGAAATTGAACTCTTCGATTGGACCCATCCCATACGTGAATCACGGATGGAGTCGGTTCGGTGAGCGCGGAAAAATTTGCGCACCACTGGCGAATGTTTGGAGCACTTCGAGTCTTTGCGAGAGGACCACAAAATCCGCGTCCGCTCCCACCGCGAGACGTCCTTTCGTTTCCAGACGGATCGCGCGAGCGGGATTCTCCGTCGCCATCGCGATCGCTTCGTACAGCGGTAGATCGACATCTCGAACGAGAGTGCGAACAAGATCGATCATGCGTGACGCGCTGCCGGCCAGCGCCGAACCATCGGCGAGAACACAAACGCCTCCCTTCACAATGCAATCGCGACCGTAAAGCGAGACCTGCGATCCTTCCGCTAAACCGGCGCCCGCGATTGCGTCGGTCACCAGGCAAATTCCGGCCGCGCCTTTTGCGCGATACAACATTTTCATCAACGTCGGGGAAACATGATGACCGTCCGCGATTAACTCGCAATTAGTCTCCGGCTCGCTCAAGGCGAATTCGAGCAAGCCCGCGACACGATAAATGCCGCGTCGGCGCGCGCTCGACATGCAATTGAATGTGTGCGTTACACTCCGCATGCCGCGGGCGAAGGCGGCACGCGCGTCGTCGTCCCACGCATCGCTGTGACCCCCGCTCACGCTGATTTTTCGTGCGTGAAATTGAGCGATCGCTTCGATCGCGCCCGGAAGCTCCGGTGCCAGCGTGACGCGTTTGATCACGTCCGCGTATTCGAGCAATTGCGCGATCGAGTCCGGACTTGGTTCACAAATAAATTCCTCCCGTTGCGCGCCGCGTTTATTTTTTGAAATGAATGGGCCTTCCACGTGAACGCCGGCGATCTGTTTGATCGAAGATCGACAATCACGAACCGCGTTCAGGACATCGACAATCGCGCCGATCGGCGCCGTCGCAGTTGTCAGCAAAAGTGACGTCGTGCCGCCGCTGGCATGGAAATCACAGATAGCGCGAAACGCTTCCGCAGAAGCTTCCATGCTGTCGCGTCCAACCGCCCCGTGCAGGTGAAGATCGACAAACCCCGACGCGAGATAATTTCCGCCGAGATCGACAATGTTCTTCTCGCGCCAACCGGTTCGCTCACCAAGATCGACAATTTTTCCGTCCTCGACCACGACGTCGATCCCGTCGCGGATTCCGTCTGGCAAAATGCAGCGCGAATTTGTGAAGATCATTTCTATTCGGAACACAATTGCGTTTGCGACCGGCAAAGTCCATTCTGTCTGTTGGCAATGAACTTCGATTACGATGTCGTGATCATCGGCGGGGCATTTTCCGGCGCGGCGACTGCGCTCATGTTGAAACGGAAACACCCGTCCGCGCGGGTGCTCATTATTGAAAAGACGTCGGAATTCGACCGCAAGGTGGGCGAATCAACCACCGAAGTGAGCAGTTGTTACATGACGCGCGTTCTCGGTCTTACCCAGCATCTCGGCCACCAGCAAATTGGAAAACAGGGGCTGCGATTTTGGTTCTGCAAGGCGCCGGATCAGCGCTTCGATGATTGTGTGGAGATTGGAACACGTTATCAATCGCGGCTGCAAACGTTTCAGGTCGATCGAGCGAAACTGGATTCGCATCTGCTTGAGCGCGCGGTGGAAGCCGGCTGCGATCTTTGGCGTCCAGCAAAGGTGACTAAGTGCGACCTGAATGGCGCTAACGGACAAACGGTGAATGCCATTGTCGATGTTGACGAGCGAACGGTGCGCTGCCGCTGGATTGTCGATGCGACCGGGCGGGCGGCCATGCTCGCTCGCAAGCTCGGCCATTTTCGCCAGAACGAAGAGCACCCGATCAACTCGGTGTGGGCGCGATTTAGCGGCGTGAAGGATTGGGATAGTTACGACTGGCGCGAACGATTTCCCGATTACGCCGGGGCATGTCGCACCGCCCGCTCATGGGCGACGAACCATCTCATGGGACACGGCTGGTGGTGCTGGATCATTCCGCTGCGCGGCGGCGATGTCAGTGCTGGAATCGTTTACGACAGTCGCATCTTCAAACTTCCCGAAGGATCGAGCCTGGGCGAACGCTTGCACGCGCACATTCTCAGCAATCCAATCGGCCGCGAGATCTTCAGCGGCGCGCGGATCATCGAAGGCGATGTGCATGCCTTGTCGATGTTGCCGTATCATAGCGAAAAGGTTTGCGACGACGGCTGGGCGGCAGTGGGTGACGCGGCCGGTTTTCTCGATCCCCTTTACAGTCCCGGTCTCGACTTGTGCTCGTACACAAGTTATTACGTGGCTGATTTTCTCGCCCGTCACCTGAACGGCGAAGATGTGGCGCGGTGTCTCCGCCTTTATAACGACCACTACCCAGTGATGTATCGCTTCTGGTTCGAAGCGTTGTACAAAGACAAATACTATTATATGGGCGACGCCGAGTTGATGTCCGCCGCGCTGCTCCTCGACGTTGGCGTTTATTACGCCGGGCTGGTCATTCCCGCCTACAAAAATCCGGAACGCACGCTGCTCGATTTTCCCTTTCAAGGCCGGCCTGGGCGAATCGCCGCGGCAATGGTCAAATTTTATCACAGCCGGCTGGCGACGCTGGGCAAACGGCGATGGGCTGCTGGGTACCACGGAAAACACAATGCCGGCTGGAGAGAGCTTTACACTGGGTTTTCGCCGGATTTCAGCCTTTGGAAGTTAATGCGCAAAGGACTTTTCCGCTGGTGGCGGGCGGAAACAACCAATCTTTGGTTGATGTTGCGTGCTGGCGCACGCGGTGCTGCCGTGCGGGATTCGGCCGCGCCTGCCGCGTGCGAAATTTAACCGATTTCACTGCATCAGGGTGATGCCGTTTGCGACCGGGGGCGCTATGAACGACTCACACCGCTGGATGCAGCGCTTCGCCGTCCAGGGAGTGATCTGGAGACGGTACGTCGACTGGACGATTCTTAACGTCCCGTTCTATTTCCATCCCTTGTTGATTTTTTTTTCCACGCTCCTCTTTTTCTTTTTCGTCGCGGCGGCACGAAAAGCAGTTTGGCGCCACTTCGCGATCATCCTACCGGGTTCGTCGCGGCCGGCAAATTATCTGCGCACATTTCAAACCTTCTACAACTTCGCCTGGACGCTGGCCGATGCAGCCATACACCGACTGCTAAGGTCGCCGTTCAATTACGAATTCGAAGGCGAAAAACTTCTGAACGAATTGGCCTCAAGCAAAGGGGCGATCGTGCTCACGGCCCATATGGGAAACTACGACTTGGGCGCGGCGCTTTTCGCGGAGAAATTTCAGCGTGAGATTCGTTTGGTTCGCGCCCCGGAGCCCGATCCGTTGGCGGCGCAACATGTCGATCTTTCGTTGAAACGCTCCAGCGGGGGCGCAGTCAAAATAGACTACAACACAGCCGGCGCGTCGCTCTCGTTGGATCTTTTGGCAGCGCTGCGAAACGGGCAGATTATTTCCATTCAAGGAGACCGGGTCGTCGGAGATGTCATGTCTTTACCGGCCACGCTTTTCGGCCAGGAACTTTTGCTGCCAAACGGACCCTTCGTTCTTTCACGCGCGGCAGAAGTTCCGATTTACCCGCTTTTTATCGTTCGACGCGGCTATCGAAAATACAGGATCATCGTGCGCGAGCCGATCATCTGCTTGCACACCAGTTCGCGGCGAGAGGACGACATCGCCGCCGCGATGCAACGATGGTCAGCCGTTCTGGAAGAAATGATCAATAGATATCGGACGCAATGGTACGCTTTCACCCCAATTTTCTAAGATATGACTAATACAAAGTCTAAGATAACAGTTGGGTTTTATTTTTCGCTGCCGCGACTTCTGAGCAAGGTCACGGGGCGCGACTCGGACTTTTCGGAAGGCAGCTTTTTTGAAACGTGTCTGGGAAGCGTGGTCGTCTTATTGATTCCATATTTTTTTCTGGTCGATCTTGCAATGAACCATGTCGGCAGATGGGTGGCATTCGGCACGGGCGTCGCGCTTCTCTTCGCCATTTGGATTTTTTGGCTGGTCGTTTTGTATTTGAACTGGGTGATAATCCAGGTCCTGCACGGATTGGGTTTTTTCAGGGGAGTGACCGAACGCCACCTCCAGGACATTCTCGTGGGACTTATCATCACATTTTTCGCAAGCGAATTATCGATCCTGAATTCATGGGTCCGCTGGATCGGTATTTTGTGGCTTATAATTCTGGCAATGAATTTAGCGGCGACGTTGTCGCTTGCGCTGAAGGACACAAGGCGCGGCCGATGATGCTAAATTCCCGGTTGCCGCTATGGACTAAACAAACTCAGATACCAACGCAAAAATTGGTCGCCGCAAAACAGCCAGCTTACCGCGCCAAACGCGAGATACGGGCCGAAAGGCAATTTTGCAGACCAGACTCGTTTCCCGATCAGCAGCGTCATCAATCCGATAAGCGAGCCGAGAAGCGATCCAGCAAACACACTGAACAGCACGGCGCGCCATCCCAAAAATGCGCCAATCGCGGCAAGAAATTTCAAATCGCCCCGGCCCATGGCTTCGCGAGGAATCTGAAGTTCGCGCACAATTCCCGAGATCTGCGTCACCTGATCGAGCGCCAGAATATCGTTTTCCACCGCGACACGATCGTAATGAAAATGCAGAACCGTGTTTCCGTACGAGTGATTGTCGATCTTGGCTTCGTCGCAGTGCAACAACAGGCGGTCCTTCTCACGCGCAAAATAGTCGCTCCACAAACTTCGCTCACTGCCGACCGCGAAATCGGCGTCCTCGCCTTGTCTCGTCCAGCTAAATAAAGTTGGCGCGTCGAGACGAATTCTCTTTTTGCCGAACGCGACTTTGCCGGCTTCCAGAACAATCAGAAGAATGAGATAGCCAAGCCCAGCCGCGAGCAAAGAACGAACTGCGGCCGCGATTCGCGAATCCGTACTCATCAATTCGGGCACGGCGAGGCTGGCGATAAATCCCGCGATCGTCCCACCGATCGTCACCTGGTCCGGAATGATGAAGTGTTCGAAATCGACAAACGTGGCGACGATAACGAGCGAAATAAAAATCCAGTAAGCCAACGCCATCTGCCACGGAAAGCTTTGCCAGATCGCGAGAAAGAGCAGGGCGGTAAGCAACTCCACGGCGAAATAACGGGATGCGATTTTGCTGCCGCAGTTTGCGCAGCGGCCGCGCAGCAGAAACCAGCTGAGCAGCGGGAGATTCTGATGCCAGAGGATCGGCTTCTTGCAATTCGGGCAAAAAGAGCGGCGCGGTTGACTGACGGACAGATCGCGCGGCAGCCGATAAATGCAGACGTTCAAGAACGAGCCAATGGCGGCGCCAAGAACAAATGCAAAAGCGCTGAAGAGAAAGTGGTAGAGAGAATTGTCCATGCAATCACCCGGCGGTCCCGCTCCCGCGGGATGCACGACGCTCCATCAACCACGCGATCCAGATGCAGCTTTCGTAAAGCAGGCACATCGGAAGTCCCATCGCGATCAGAGTTAACAGGTCCGGCGCCGGGGCGATGATGGTACCGAGAATAAGAATGAGCACGATTGCATAGGGCCTCGTGCGCGCCATGAATTTGTAGGTGACCAGCCCGAAGCGCACGAGCGCCAAAACCACGACCGGCAATTCAAAAGCGAGCCCGAAACCGAGCATGAATCGCGTCACAAAAGAATAATACTGCTGCACCGTCCAGGCTGGGGTCCAGCCCAACGACTCGGTATCGCGGAAAAAGAAGAGAATTGTTTTCGGAAGCAACCAGAAATAACAAACCAGCACGCCGAGCAGAAAAAGCGCGAAACTAACGAGGATAGCCGGGAGCAAAAAACGCTTCTCTATCGCGGTGAGCGCGGGGAGAACAAATTCCGCCAGGAAATAGAGAAGCAGCGGAAAAGAAAGAACGATGCCGGCATAAAAGGCGAGGTGAAACGAAATGACAATGGAATCGGTGATGCCGAGAGCGCGCAGCGCGCCGATTTTTTGATCGACATCGTGCAACGGCGCCTGCATCACGCGCACGAGTATCGATCGAAATGCAAAGCAAATGATCATCGCCAGCACTAGCGCGATGGACATCTTGACAATGGTCCAGCGTAGGTCTTCCAGATGCTCGAGAAATGGCTTCGAGGTCTCGCTTTCCGGAGGCTCGCGAAAACTAAAAATGTCCCGCAGCGGCATTGGATCGACAATCAATCACGCGACTCGAGGGAAAGAAAACCATGTGCCGCCAGCTCTGCGCACATGGTCAACGTGTTGGCGTCACGAATTTCGTTCTCGGCGATCATGCGGCGCAATTCCGCGGCGCTAAATTCGCGGCAATCGACAATCGATTCCGCTTCATCGCGCGAGGAACCGGCAGACGACTCGACTGGCCGCACCAGGAAAAAGTAGCCATGTTCGTCGGTGAACCCAGGCGACGAGAAATAATGACCGAGCGGCGTGACCTCGCCACCTTTGGCCAGTTCATAGCCGGTCTCTTCGCGAAGTTCACGCAGCGCGACTGCTTCAATTTCGCTTTCTTTCGCCTCGCCGCAATCATCGATTTGGCCGGCCGGCATTTCCCAAATTGCGGCACGTATCGGCACGCGTTCCTGGCGAAGGAGGACGATTTTTCCATCACGTGTCATTGGCGCGACGATCACGGCGGCTTTGCGGCGAACCACTGTCCAGGTCAAAGGTTGTGGACGCGTTGGCGTTCGAACGTGGTCGGTTACGACTTCAAGATGCGAGTTCGCAAAATGGATTTCACTGCCAACCGTTTCCCAACCACCTCGATCCTCGACAAGCTTACTCCGCCTCACGCCGGAAGATTATGGAGCGAGAGATGAAAAGCGAATAGTTAGGTAGGGACGGACCTCCAGGCCGTCCGCCTAATTCTTCGGCGCGCTCGGAGATTGCCCCTACCTCCGACAAGCTGCCCGCGCCAATGTTCGATTTGCGCGTCGACGTTCTCCGGTGATGGTGCGCCGATCGCGCGCCGTGACGCCAGCGAGCGCCGAACGTCGAACACATTTGCAACATCGACATCGAACAATGCCGAAAGTTTTTTGAGTTCCTGGCGAGGAATTTGATTGAGCGGCAACTTCGTTTTCGCGGCATGCGCCACAAGTTTGCCGACGGTCTCGTACGCTTCGCGAAAAGGCGCTCCTTTCTTCACAAGATATTCCGCCAGGTCGGTGGCAAGAAGATTTGGATCGCCCGCGGCCGCTTGCATGCGATCGCGATGAATTTTGATTTCCGGCAACATTGCCGAAAACACTTCGAGTGCGGCGCGAACGGTGTCGACCGAATCGAAAAGCGCCTCCTTATCTTCCTGCATGTCGCGATTGTAAGAGGAACGAAGCGCTTTCAGCGTGGTCAAGATCGACATCAAATTTCCGTAGAGCCGGCCCGTTTTGCCCCGCGTCAACTCAGCCATGTCCGGATTTTTCTTTTGCGGCATCAAACTGGAGCCGGTGGAGAAGGCGTCGCTGAACTCGATGAAACCGAATTCGCTCGTGCTCCAGGCGATCAGATCTTCGCTCAAACGCGAGAGATGAAGGCCGATCATGGCGAGGCAGAAAAGGAATTCGCAGGCAAAATCGCGATCGCCGACAGCGTCGAGACTATTCTGACTGACGCGCGCGAAACCAAGCTGACGCGCAGTCGATTGTCGATCCAAGACGATGGTCGAGCCCGCGAGCGCGCCGGAACCAAGCGGAAGAACATCGGTTCGAGTCCGGCAATCGCGGAGGCGCTCGACATCGCGCTCGAAGGCTTCGATTTGGGCGAGCAGGTAATGCGAGAAAAAGATGGGCTGCGCGCGCTGCAAATGGGTGTAGCCCGGCATGACAACATCGACGTGTTGGCCCGCGAGATTGAGCAATGCGGTTTGCAGTGAGCGAAGACGGGCGCCGATCTCCGCGATTTCGGCTTTCACATAAAGCCGCAGATCGAGCGCGACTTGGTCGTTGCGACTGCGCGCGGTGTGAAGTTTTCCTCCGGCGACGCCGATCCGTTTTGTGAGGGCGGCTTCGATGTTCATGTGCACATCTTCGAGCGATTCGTCCCACTGAAATTTTCCATTTTCGATCTCCCTCTTGATCGCCCGCAATCCATTGTCGATCTTGTCGCGTTCGTCGGCGGAAATAATGCCGGCGGCGGCAAGCGCGGCGGCATGCGCGATCGATCCGGCGATGTCGTGCGGATAAAGCCGCCAATCGAATGAAACCGATGCACTGTAACGCTGCGCTACCTCCGCCATCGGCTTGTTGAGTCTTCCTTTGCGCATTGGTCAGTCCGTCGGCCGGGTTCGCGTCACCGTGACGGAAACATAATCGACATCCGGCAAAACAAATTTGCGCAGCTCGATCTCGATCTTTTGGATGGAGAACATTTGAAGTAAATGCGCGGCGAGACCCGCAGCCAATGTTTCGATGAGCTTATCGGATCGAGTGGCAACAAATGTTTTCGTCTCGGCGCAAACCTCCGAGTAGCTCGCCGTCTTGACGATGTGATCATGCAATTCCTCGGCCGTTCGTTGAGGCCAGAACGTGATGCTCGCGGTCAAGCGCTGTGGCGCGGCGCGTTCTTTTTCAGGAACGCCAACATGCGCAGCCAATTCCAACTGCTCGATGTGGATCCGATCGGAAAATAGATTTGTCTCTTTGGGCATGTCGGGAATCAAAGTCGCTGCGCCGTCGATCAGAGCAAGATTCGTCCGGTTGCCCGGTTTTGACTACTTCGGCGCGAGGGAGGCGAGGACCTTGTCGAAGCGCGGATCGCCGCGCAGCGGCTCCCAAATGGGATGAAGACGCAGTTGCCCGTAGCTCAGATAACTTGGAAGTTTCGCTGCCTGCTCCAATCGTTTGAGCGCGCGATCTTTTTCGCCGGTCCACGCATAAATGAGCGCCAGGTATTTGATCAATAGCGGGCCCTCGATGGCGTTTTTGCTGACTGGCATCAGCTCGACAGCACGCCGGCCTTCGCGGATGGCGTCCTCCTTATTTCCAAGAGCGGCGTCAATCACGCCGAGCGCGCACAGACCCTCGGCATAGTCCGGTTGGTCGTGCACCATTTTCTCGAGCTCTTTCCGCGCGTTGGTGAACGCGGCATGCGCTGCCGGTTGGTCGCCTCGCATGCGAGCAGCGAGACCCTCGCACCAAGTGTTAGGGAAGGGAATGCCTGCGTCGTAGCACCCACCGGGGGGCATGGTGGCCAGCGCGCGCTCGGCCGCGGCGGAATCCCGCTCGCATAAAGCAAGAGCGAGCCATTGGTCGGCGAGAATGGGCGTCGCGTTCGCGTTCTCGGCGAGGATCGTCTGAATTGTCGTATGTAGCGGTTTTGGGTCTGCGTGCGAACTCAGCGTAACTCCAGCGCGCTGCGTCCGGAGAAATACGTCATTCGGGGCGAGCATGAGCACGCGATCCAGCGTTGCGGCCATATCGGCGTAGCGACGGAGATTTTCATAGTTCAATGAAAGTTGCTGGAGGATAACAACATTTCGCGGATCCAGCTCCGATGCGCGCTCAAAATTTCTCGTAGATTCCTCCCACCGGCCCTGCCGCCGATCGATATAGGCGACGAGCTGAAAAGCAAGAGCGTTGTTGGGCAGCGTCTGCTGTGCGGCGGTGAGTTCCTGACGAGCACGATCGTAATCAAGGTATCCCCAGTAGAGATGTTTCGCCAGCGCCAGATGGGTCTCGCCGGCGTCTGGGCGCAAGCGGCGAAGCGATTGAATCGCCGCATCCGCCAGCGCCAGGCGTGCCGGCGTGTGGTCGAAAACGCTCTGGTAAATTAGATCGTGAGCGTGCGCCAGTTGGTAATAGGCAAGAAAAAAGGACGGGTCGCCCTTCACTGCTTCGTCCAGCAGCCTTACAGCTTCGAATAGATCTTTCCTCGGCTCACGCAAGGGATTGTTGTCGATCAGTGTCTTGGCGTGGGCGTAAAGATCGTACGCTGCGAGATCCGCCGTTGGTCGCTCTTCGATCGCGGCCTTCTCTTCTGGTGAAAGCTTACTTTTGAGTTGAGCGACTATCTTCCCGGCTAGCTCGCTTTCGATTGCGAATACGTCCGCGACATCGCGATCGTACCGTTCCGCCCAAAGGTGACTATCCGTGCGCGCATCGATCAACTGAGCGCTGACGCGCACCCGGCCGCCGGCACGCTGCACGCTGCCTTCCAGCACATGCGCTACGCCAAGCGCCTTGGCGATCTCACGCAGATTACGCTCTGCACCGACTTTGTACTGCATTGTTGATGTGCGGCTGATTACTTTCAGGTCGGCGACCTTGGCCAAGCCAGTCAGGATTTCATCCTGCACGCCATCTGTAAAATAAGCGTTCTCTTTTTCGCCACTCAGGTTCTCAAATGGAAGAACGGCGATACTCTTCTCGGGAATGGGAGCCTCCGCGATACTAGCTATTGCCCCGGGAGCGGCCACTGCGGCCGGTGGCCGTGACGTTGAATGGAAAAAGATCAAAGAACTGATAACCAGTGCAATTGTCGACACAAGCAAAGCAACTATAAGCGCAAACTTGGGCGAACGCGGAGCGCTAATTGGATGAACCGTGGGCGCCTGCTTCCATCTTTTCCTTCGCCTGAGTTTCTCAGGAACCTGTGGATTGCCGAGATCATCTTTGTAGAGGTTAAAGAGGTGCAGGCGCAAGCCGTGCTTCACTTCGCACTCGCCCAGATCGTGCAAGTGCGGCTGCCAATGCCGGTATTGGGATAGGTCGTCGGCCACATGCCGGGACAAAAGAATATGCCCGGCATCGCCGCAATCCATCACACGCTGCGCGACATTGATCCCTGATCCCGCTATGTTCGTTTTGTCGTTAACATCGATCACCCGATTGACCGGGCCGCTGTGAACGCCCATCCGCACCTTAACGGTCGGATGCTCTTGCAACACTCGGCTGATCTCGAGTGCACATCGTGCCGGCTCTTCCGGACTGTGGAAAAAAAGTAACGCCATCCCGTCTCCGGTTGGCATTCGGATTAATTTGCCGCTTGTTTCCGCCGCCCGAAAACATTCGGTGCTCCGCACCGTCTGATTCAGTTTCTGCAGCAACTCGATCTGCTCATTCACGAGCAATTTCGAATAACCCACGACATCAATTAGCAAGAGATGTGCGATCTCGAGGGGGAGATCCGGCTTAGTCTCTGCAGACGTGTCTTGGGCTTTCACCCTTTGTGAAGCTTAGCAACACGTTGCCGGGGGGGTCGAGAGCAAAAGGCACTTCCCTGCCCAAACGCCGCCACATTGAGAACGATCATATTGAGCGCGAACAGGAACGAATTCGATGGAAGAAAGATCTTGCTCGTTGGGGCATGCGGCAAGATGACTGCGCTGCGGATCAGAGCAAACTCATTTCGTTTTTCGAAAAGACTTTGGCGATTATCTCTTCGCTAAGTCCATTTCCGCAAGCGTCGAACAGCGTGATCCCGAGATCGAACGCCTTGTGCATGAGCGCGACCGCTTCGCCCTCGGTAAAATTCCCCCACCAGCCGGTCGAAACCGTCCAGAGGCCAAATCCGACCTCGCTCACCGTCAGGTCGGTGTTCTTGTAAGTGCGAAACTTCACGACTCAAATCTCAACGCATTTTCTAAGGACGCCAAGAACCTTTGAAAGCCTCTCATGCCGCAACCGAAACTACAGAGCGAAGAAGGCGCATTTTCCCTCAAAACCTTTCAATTCGAATTCGCCAAGCGAACGCGCCGGAGCGA
>CATPAW010000009.1 GCA_955652255.1 uncultured Chthoniobacterales bacterium
CCTCTCGGCGAACTGGAGATCGCGGAGAAAATTGGCGAGGGAGCGGTGCCAGGCACTGTTTTTAAAGATCGGCGACGGACCGGTGAGATCGTTGTGCCGGATTCGCCGGGCCGCGATCCGATCGTCACGCGCATTCTTTGGCTGCGTGGGCGCGAACCACAAAATGCGAATGCATTCGTTCGCGATATTTACATTCACGGGACGCCGGAAGAACGCAACATCGGACTGCCAGTGAGCTACGGATGCATCCGCATGCGTTCCAGCGATATCGTCAATCTTTGCGGCATCGTCGGTCGCGGGGCGGAGGTGACGATTGTCGATGCTCCGCTCGCCGCGGTCATCCCCGTTCTCAACTCGGGCGCTCAGATGGCTGGAGGGAATTCTGCCAGCATGGTGATTCGTTAGTCAGGACAACTTGCCGAGATGTTTTCTCGGCGTTTCGCGCGAAAGCAATTCCATGTCCGCGTCCACCATGAGCCGCACAAGTTCGTGGAAGCGTACTTTCGGTTCCCAATCGAGAATTTTTTTCGCTTTCGAGGCGTCGCCGATGAGCAGGTCCACTTCCGCCGGCCGCTCATAACGCGGGTCGTGTCTCACATATTTTTTCCAGTCAAGATCGACATGTGTGAATGCCGTTTCCACAAATTCGCGCACGGTATGGGTTTCGCCGGTTGCGAGCACAAAATCGTCGCCTTCATCGTGCTGGAGAATCCGCCACATGCCCTCGACAAATTCGGGCGCGTAACCCCAATCGCGCTTCGCATCGAGGTTACCCAAAAATAGTTCGTGCTGCAGACCATGTTTTATGGCAGCGGCAGAGCGCGTAATCTTGCGCGTGACGAAAGTTTCGCCGCGCCGCGGGCTCTCGTGGTTGAACAAAATGCCGTTACTCGCGCAAAGGCCGTAGCTTTCGCGATAATTCACCGTCGCCCAAAAAGAAAAAACTTTTGCGACACCATAGGGACTGCGCGGCCAGAAGGGCGTTTTCTCGGTTTGCGGCACTTGTTGCGCTTTGCCGAACATTTCGCTGCTTGACGCCTGATAGAACCGCGACCGAGTTCCCGCTTCCCGGATGGCTTCGAGGATCCGAATCGTCCCGACCCCGGTGATGTCGGATGTGTACTCGGGAATGTCGAAACTGACACGGACATGGCTTTGCGCGCCGAGATGGTAAATTTCGTCCGGCTTCAACTCGTAAAGCAACTTCACCAAGTTCACCGAGTCGCTGAGATCTCCGAAATGGAGAAACATGCGCACGCCGTTGATATGCGGGTCGGCGTAGAGATGATCGATGCGTGAGGTGTTGAATGTGCTCGCGCGGCGAATGATCCCATGCACTTCGTAGCCTTTCTCGAGCAACAGGTCGGCCAGATAACTTCCGTCCTGGCCGGTGATGCCGGTAATGAGCGCTTTTTTCATGTCGATCTTGCGCTTTAGCTCAACGACATCGCCGCAGCAAATGATTTAGTTCTCCGGCGGGGAGACCATTATCCGTGCGAGCACCGCACGCTGCGCAGCGATCAAATCCGCGATTCCTTTGCGACCGAGCGCGAGCATTTCGTCCAGCTGTGATTGCGCAAAAGTTGCTTCTTCACCGGATCCTTGCACTTCCACGAAGTCGCCGTCCTCGGTTGCGACGAGATTGAAATCGACTGTGACGATTTTGTCCTCTTCATAGTTAAGATCGACAACTGCATTTCCGTCGAGAATGCCGGCACTGACTGCTGCCACTAATTTCTGAACCGGAGGCGCGTCGAGCTTTTTTTCCTTCGCAAATTTCCGACAGGCGATCGCGAGGGCCAAGCTCGCCCCCGTAATTGCTGCCGTGCGCGTGCCGCCATCGGCTTGCAAGACATCGCAATCGACCCAGATCGTACGCGGCCCAAGTTTTTCAAGATCGACTACCGCGCGTAGCGATCGACCGATCAATCTTTGAATTTCTGTGCTCCGGCCATCGAGTCGTCCTTTTGCGATGTCGCGCGGCTTTCGTGTCTGCGTCGAGTAGGGCAGCATGGAATACTCGGCGGTCAGCCAGCCACCGCTTATCGCCTGTTCTTTCATCCAGCGCGGCACCGCTTCCTCGATCATGACACCACAAATGACGCGCGTGTTTCCCATTGAGACGAGCACCGAGCCGCTCGCGTGCGGCGCGATGTTCAACTCGAAACTGACCGGGCGAATTTGCTCCGGCAGGCGGCCATCGCTGCGATTCATGACGCCAAACTAGGCACTCCAGCGGCTGACGCTACCATTTATCGCGGCCTTTGCGCGCGGCCTGCGAAGGGTAGATAGAGGAGCACAATCATCTCGCATCGACAAAGACCGGAACGCCGCCCGCGCGAATGATAGCAAGCGTTGCAGCAAAGGCAGAGAGCGTTGTAGTTAACACCTTGTCGCCGTGGCACAATCCGAGACAACGTAATCCGATCTCAATAGCATCCATCCCGTTGGCCACACCAACTGCGTGCTCAATTCCCCACCCTTTTGCGAGCGCGGCTTCGAA
>CATPAW010000010.1 GCA_955652255.1 uncultured Chthoniobacterales bacterium
CTTTACGGTTGGCCTGCGATCGTGGTTGATTTTGGAACGGCGGTGACGTTTGATATTGTCTCGGAAAAGAGAAATTATGTCGGCGGCGTGATCGCACCGGGACTCGAAGCGATGACAAACTTTCTTTACCAGCGCACCGCACTGCTGCCGAAACTCTCTTTAAAAGAACCTCGCAGCGCGATCGGAAGATCGACAATTGAAGCGATGAGGGCAGGGGCGATCTTCGGTTATCGTGGTTTAGTGCGCGAAATTGTCACTCGAATTAAGACCGAACGGTTTCCGCGCCGGAAAATTCACATCGTATCCACGGGGGGCTACGCCCGGCTGATCGCGGCGAACCTGGGCGAAACCGTCACGGTCGACCCTAATCTAACGCTGGAGGGGTTGCGCCTTGTCGCGAATCTCAATTCGTAATCCCGCTCGGGAATGAGCTGGCTTTCGGGCGCAACTTATGCTAAATATGGGCTCTGGTGTTGCTGCAGCTGGACGGGCGGATTTTTAGGCTTGTTATCGGTTGCGCCCAAAGTTGTAATGCTGCCGGCATGAAGATTCGCAAAATTGCGGCGATCGCCGTTTTGGTGCTCAGCTCTTTTGCGGCCACGAATGTCGCGCCGTCAAAATCGGAACTGGAGGCAATGTACAGCAAAGCGTTCCGAGATTTCGAAGCGAATAATTTTCCCGAGGCGTTGAAAGAGCTCGACGAAATAGACGTTCGGCAGCCGGATTTGGCCGAATCGCAAAATCTGCGCGGGGTTATCCTGATGCGACAGGGCATCTATGACAAAGCGGAAGCAGCATTGCACGAAGCAGCGCGGATCGATCCTAAGTTTTGGAATGCGCGCTTTAACCTCGCCGAGGTTCCGTTTCTGAAAAAAGATTGGGCGGAAGCGCGCAGTCGTTTTCAGCAGCTCCTCTCCGGCAACGAGTCCGATCTGGAGGGGGACGCGGCGCAACTTATTCAATATAAGATTCTGCTGACATATTTGCTGGAGGGAAAAGAGAACATGGTCGACGCGATTCTGGCCAAATTCGAGCTTGCGCCCGATAGGCCGGCGGTGCAGTACGCGAAGGTCGCCATTGCGCTCCAGCACAAAAATACAAAGGAAGCGAAAGATTGGATGGATGCTGCGGAGACGAAATTTTCTCCGCAATTGAACAAGCTTTTTGCCGAATCGTTGTATGAAGTGGGCTGGCTGGAAAAGCCGGCTGGCCAGGCCCGCGCGTCGCTACCGTTGACGACTGTAGCCGAGCGTGCGGCAAAGACCAAAGCCTTCGCGCGATCAAGATTCGAACAGGCCCAACAAGCTCTGCAACAGCGTGACTTCGTAACAGCCCAAAAATTTATCGACGACGCCGATGCATCCGATCCGAATCAAGCGCCGATCCTCAATTTGCGCGGTGAGATTTTGATGGAGCAGAAGCAATTCGGCGAAGCAGAAGCCGCGTTTAAAAAGGCGTCCAAGGTCGATCCGAAATTCCGCGAAGCGCAATATAATCTCGCGCAAATTCCATTTAAGGAAAAAGATTATGCCAAGGCGCGCGAGCGTTTCGAAGCGCTTTTTCAGCAGACGCCAGGAGGGGACAAGAATCAGGCCGCGCAGATTATCCAGTTCAAGATCTACATGACCCTGTTGCTCGAAGACAAAGAGAGCCGCGCGCAAAAGATGATGGAGCAATTTCAGTTCACAGGAGATACGCCGGCGCTTTACTACGCCCAGGCGGCCTGGGAGTTTAAGCACAACAATCCAAACAAAGCGACTGACTGGATCGCGTCGGCGAAGAGGATTTATTCGCCCGCTTTGAACAACCTTTTCGGAGATGCCTTTTATGATCTCGGCTGGGTGCAAAGTCCGGCGATCGTCGCTTCTGTGGCTCCGGCGACTGAAGCCGCCGTTGTAATGTCGGCGCAAACTGAGTCTTTCCCGGCAATCGAGCCCAGTCCTATTCCAGGCACGGTTGTCGCCGCAAACAAAGCACCGAAGCAACCAAGAACCGAGTCTGTACGTCCTTCTACACCGGCCGCGAGTCCGGCGATCGCTGGCATTGAGGCGACGACTTCGCGAGCGGCCAAGTCTCCTACAACACTCATGCAGGCGCCTGTCGTTGCCTCAAACCAGTCCATGGCTGCGGGAGCTCCGGCCAAGCCGGAAGAGCTTCCTGCTTCTCCAGCTGCCGCGCTTTCGCCCACGGTAGAAACGCCGGTCGCGGCATCAGCACCGGCCAAGTCTGCGGTCGCATCGGCTTCTTCTGCCGGCCAGGGCGAAAAGACCGCGATTCCGCCATCGAATGTTCCGCTTCAAGCATCTGCGGCACCTATCGTTGTCGCTACGCCGGCGGCCGTTCCTGCGCCAGCCCGGATTCACGAGTGGTCGCGGCCTGCCATGGGTGAGACGCGGCAGAGATTACTTGTCGGCGGCTTGCTTTTGTCCGGCATCTTCTTGTTGGCTTGGGTGATTGTTCCTGAGATTCGCCGCCGCACAACCAGTGTCCCAGTTTTTCGCCATGCCGCGCCGGTGAGCGGGCCTCGCGTGGATGATGAAGTCGAGATCTCGTCTTCCCGAATTCAGGTGACAGCAGCGAGCCATCGTCTCATTGGTGGACCTCCCCGAGTGTCGTTACAATTGAAGGCTTCCGAACCTTCGTTGCGCCGCGGCGTTCTGGCGCTAGGAAAATCTGCCCGCGGCTTCACTGGGAATTCGACTCTGACCGCCGGTGTCCTGGAACCTGTCGCCCCGCCTGCTGCCGAAGTTGCAGTAGAACCGCTAGCGCTGACCGAACCCCTTCCTGAGTCCGCGGTTGGCCCTGTCACCAAACAAGCGGTTGAACCTGCCAGCCTCGAATTTATGCCGGATGCCGGCGTTGTCTTTCCGTTCGTTTCGCCAATGCCTGAAATGCACGAGCCCATCGAATCGACGAACGAAGCTCCCACCGTTTTTGAGACAGCCGTCGCCCCTATCGCGGAGCCATTGATCGATTCTAGAGAGGAACCTGAAACAGAACCGCTGGAACCGATCGGGCAAGGACAGCCCATTCCGCACCAAATACCGGTCCTTGCGACGGAACCGCTCGTAGCCGAGCGTGTCGAGGCGCCGTCTTTTAGTCCAATAGCTATTTCCACCGAGCCCTCAGTCCCGCAATCAACCTCATCTCTAACCATGCCTGAACCGACCCAAGTCCCAACCGCTGCTCCAGTAATCAGAACCCCAGCCGCCCCAGGCACGATGCAACCCGCTGACGCCATGCACGCCGCTGTGCAGATCACTTTCTCATTTGAGATCGCCTCGATGCAACTGACGCCAACCTTCAAGATGGGCGCTTTGCAAGTACGGCCGACCTCCAAGATTGTGACGATGCGCCTGGCTCCTTCCCAGCAGCCGCAGCCGGCGGTGAATTTGCAGGTCACTTTCGAGATTGCAAAGATTCAGCCCACAGGAGGGGCGCTCGGCACTCTTCGCTTGACCCCGTCTCAGCAGCAAAGGCCAACGGCCACGGGTTCGCCTTCGTTCACGGTGGCAGGCTTACAACTTGTCTCGAATTTTGAGGCCGCGCCTGTTCAGCTTACTCCCTCGCAGCAAGGCCAGGCTTCGGTTCTGGTGACGGCCCCGTTTCAGATCGCGACCATCGAGTTTTCGCCATCGTTTGAGATCGCATCCCTTGTGCTGAATTCGAGTTCCAAGCAGGTTTCCGTGCAACTGCCCGGCGCCGGTCCCGGCTCAGAAGGCGCTCCGATGTTCGAGATTGCAAATCTGCAGCTCACTGGCGGTGGCGAAATAGGCATGCTGCAGCTCAATCTGCTCGGTCATGGCCCGAAGCGGGCGTGATTTAGCGGACGCTAGGGCATTCCGAACCGTAAATCCTGCTGCCTACCTGGGCGGCGTCGAGCGCCTGGCAAAGCGACCGCGATTTAAAGATCGTAGCTGTTTAGGTAGAAATTCTCCGTCGCGCCTGATCAATTTACCGTCGAAATAAATCTCTCCACCACCATATTCTGGCCGCTGAATGCTAACCATGTCCCAATGGACCTGGCTTCGATTTCCATTGTCGGCCTCTTCGTAAGCTTGACCAGGTGTGAAGTGGAATGAGCCGGCAATTTTCTCATCGAACAAGATATCCCGCATCGGTTCCAGAACGTGCGGATTAAACCCGAGTGAAAACTCACCGATATAACGGGCGCCGGCATCTGAATCGAGGATCTTATTCAGTTCCTTCGTTCGATTGCTTGTGGCATTGACGATCTTTCCATCTCGAAACTCCAGGCGGATTCCATCGAAACTAATGCCCTGATAAATGCTCGGCGCGTTAAAAGTAACATGCCCCTGAACAGAATTTTTCACGGGGCAACTGAAAACCTCACCGTCGGGGATGTTGCGATCACCCCCACAGATCACAGCCGGAATTCCTTTGAGGCTGAAGCGGAGCTCGGTCTCGGGCTCTTTGATCTCGACGCAATCCGTTTTTTCCATCAGCGCCTTAAGCGCTTTCATTCCAGGTTGCAGTTTGCGATAATCCAGGGTGCAGACTGCGAAATAAAAGTCTTCGAATGCCTCCGTGCTCATTCCAGCAAGTTGTGCCATTGATGGCGTCGGCCAGCGCAAGACTACCCACTTCGTTTTTTTAACTCTTTGGTCCTGCACCGGCCGCATTGTTTTGGCGATCAATTTCATCCGCTCCGCCGGCACGTCCGATAATTCGGTGATGTTGTTGCTGCCACGCAGCGCAATATACGCGTTCATCTTTTTCATCCGTGCCAGTTCATGGCTCGCCATCAGCTTTAGTTGTCGCTCCGACGCCCCGAGTGCAAGAGCGCGACTGACTCGTGCGCGGTGAATTTGGACGAAGGGAATTGCGCCAATGTTTCGCGCCGTCCGGATAAGCGCGATAGTCATTTCCTCAGGAACGTCGAACGCTTCGATCAAAACGTTTTCGTCGCGCTTAAGTCGAATGGAATAGCCAACAAGAAGTTTGGCGAGCGTGTCGAAGCGGGCATCATGCATAGGAGGTTATGATTCCACTGGACGCGACGGATGCAACCCAGGGCCGAGACCGGTACTCCAGCTAGCCGGCCCGGATAAGTTTCGCTGCAAACGCACCATCAAAGCCGTCTCGGAACGGAAGCGACGATCGAGCTTCCATTTGTCGCGAGTTTGCAAATTCACGCAAGAGTTGCTGCACCACCTTTTCATTTTCTTCAGGCTCAAGACTGCACGTGCTATAGACAAACACTCCGCCAGTCTTCAATAAACCGAGGGCTGTGCGAACAATTTTGAGTTGCTGCTCTTGCATGCGAACAAGGTCGGCTGCTCTTATTCGCCATCGAACATCCACGCGGCGTCGCATCACCCCGGTGTTGCTGCAAGGAGCGTCAATTAAGACGCGGTCAAAAGGAGCGATCGCAAAAAGTTCTTTTGGGATGCGCCGGTACGTCCAATCGAAATGAAAAACGCGAGCAATTCCGGCGCCGAGTCGCGCGAGATTTTCTTCCAGAACGCGGAGGCGCTCGACTGCCCGGTCGCAGGCAGCGATCGCGCCGCGATTTCGCATCAGTTCCGCGACGTAACTTGTTTTTCCACCCGGCGCCGCGCACACGTCGAGAACTTTTTCTCCAGGTTGCGGATCGAGAAGCCGGCAAGCAATGGCTGTACTTGGGTCCTGAATGTAGCAATGACCCTGGGCGAGAGCCTCGGTTGGAAACGCACGAAATTCCACAAAATCTCGATTACCTGATAACGACCGCGCTTCGGGATAAGCCCGACGAAAGTCTTGGCGACCGATTTTCAATCGATTGATGCGGGCATACAGAGGCGGCGGCCGGTTATTCCAAGTGCACAACGCTTCGGCGGCTCCGGGTCCAAAGTTCTGTTCCCAACGTGCGACCAGAAATCGTGGATGAGAGGTGCGGATCGCCAAGCACTGCTTGCTTGCTTGCAAACGCAATTCATCTTGACGACGCGCCGCCGTCCGAAGAATTGCGTTGATCAATGCCCGATGGCTTTTCGGCGCGAGCTCGACCGTTTCGTGGACCGCCGCGTGCTCGGGTGTTTTGAGAAAAAAGAGCTGGTAAAGACCGAGGCGAAGAAGATCGCGAAGATCGACATCGAGGGGAGAC
>CATPAW010000011.1 GCA_955652255.1 uncultured Chthoniobacterales bacterium
ATTCATCACATCTGACTTCGTCAGCCAACCTTTGCGCGCGATCCCGACGCCGAACCATAAATCCTGCAATCGTTCGGTCCGATGCGCGTCCGGGTTGATCACACATTTGACGCCTTTCTGTTTCGCCAGCGGCCACCATCGCCAGTCCAGATCGAGTCGCTTCGCCGCAGCGTTGAGTTCGATCCAGGTCCCAGTCGCGGCTGCGGCCTCGAGCACGGTCGGAACATCGACAAGGTATGGATCGCGTTTCAACAACAAGCGCCCAGTCGGATGCCCGAGAATGGTGATGAACGGATTTTCCATCGCGCGAATGATTCGCTTGGTCATCTCTGCTTCTGAGAGATTGAAGACGGAATGAATTGAAGCGACCGCGAAATCCAGTTCCGCCAAGATCTCGTCCTCGAAATCGAGCTTCCCGTCGCGCAAGATGTCGCACTCGACACCGGCGAACACGCGAAAGCCGTCGAACTTCTTGTTCAATTTGCGAATGGCCCCAATCTGCGAGCGCAGCGCGGCCGCGTCGATACCGTGCGCCTGAATCGAGCTTTTGCTGTGCTCGGCGATCCCGAGATATTCCAAGCCAATCTCTTGCGCGGCCGCCGCCATTTCCTCGAGCGTATTGTGCCCGTCGCTCGCGACGGTGTGACAGTGAAAAGTGCCGCGTAAATTATTTTGCTCGAGTAATCGCGGCAGGGAATGTTTTTCCGCTGCTTCGAATTCGCCGCAGTTTTCGCGCAACTCCGGTGGCACGAAATCAAGTCCAAGAGCGCGATATAAATCCGCTTCCTCGCGCACCGTTGGAATCTTAGCTGTCGATTTTCTAACTGCATGTCCGGCCCGGACTTTTTTCGCTTTGGGATCGGGCGGCAAACGCGCGAGCCGGTATTCGTTCAAGGTCCATCCCCGCTGCAGTGCGCGACTGCGCATCTCGATGTTATGTTCTTTGCTCCCGGTAAAGTAATTGAGCGCAAATGGATACTCCGCCGAGCTGACCACGCGAAGATCGCACTGGATGCCTGAACGCAATCGCACGCTCGTTTTCGTCGGACCCTGGGCAATGATCGATTCCACCAGCGCGTGTTTGACGAAGAATTCCGTAATCGCCGCAGGCTTTTTCGTCGCAACTACAAGATCGACATCGCGCACAATTTCCCTGCGCCGCCGATAACTTCCGGCGACCTCGACCCGGAGCGCATCGGGATGCGCCGCCAAATCTCTTCGAAGCGATTCCGCTTCGGCGGCAATCTGGCCAAATTGAAAATATCCGGAATGCTTCGCGCGTTGCTCGATTGCCGTGGAGATCTTTGCCTGCGTCGTTTCGCCAAAGCCGGGCAGTTGCGCCACTCGACCGGATTCGCACGCTTCGCGCAATTGCTCGATCGAGCTGATGTGGAGTTGCTCGTAAAGCGCTTTGATCTTCTTTGCGCCGAGTCCGGAAATCGAAAATAAATCCAGGATGGCCGCCGGAAATTCCGCCCGCAATTCGTCCAGGTACTTCAGCGACCCCGTCGCCGCCAGTTCCTTGATCTTGGCCGCAATCGCTTTGCCGATTCCCGGAATTTTCGCGAGCGCTTCTTCGTCCTGAAGATCGGCTAGATTTCCACCAAACGTTTCGAGCGAACGCGCGGCGTTAGCGTAAGCTCGAATCTTGAACGGGTTTTCGTCTTTTAATTCGAGCAACGTCGCAATTTCCTGCAAAACCTCGCCGATTTGCGATTTTGTCATTCCCTTGAACCGTTACCGAAGATTCCAAACATGGCGAACGAGTCGGTAAAGTTAATCGAGTGCCCGCGCGACGCCTGGCAGGGCCTGCCGCGCCAGATCCCGACCGAGATGAAAGTCCAATATCTCGGTGCTCTTATCGGCGCCGCCTTTAAAAATATCGACGCCGTCAGTTTTGTTTCGCCAAAAGCGGTTCCGCAAATGGCCGACGGCGAGCAAGTTCTCGAACAACTCGATCCGCCCAATGACGTCGAGATCATTGGCATCGTGGTCAACGAAAAGGGGGCGGAGCGGGCAATCTCGACCAAGCGCGTGACGACGCTCGGATACGCTTGCTCGATTTCGCCCACGTTTCTACGGCGAAACCAGAACCAATCACCCGAAGAAAATTTCAAGACGCTGCAGGCAATTACGCGCCGGATCGATCACGCGAATCTCGATCTTGTCGCTTATGTCTCGATGGCATTCGGCAATCCGTACGGCGACCCGTCGAACGAAGATGAGCTTCGGACAGCAATTGCGCGAATCGCCGGGTTTGGCATTCGAGCGATCTCACTCGCCGACACGGTTGGACTGGCAGACGCGAAACTGATTCACCAAGTCGTCACCAACGTGATGAAATCGAGCAACGCATGCGAGATCGGCGTCCATTTGCACAGCACACCGGCCGACGCGATCGGGAAGATTCTCGCCGCTTACGACGCCGGCTGCCGTAGATTTGATTCCGCGATTGGTGGACTCGGCGGCTGCCCGTTCGCGCAAAACGCGCTCGTTGGAAATATCCCGACCGAAAGCGTGATTACGGCCTTGAAGCAACGCGGCGTCGATCTGCCGCTCAAGATCGACAACGTCATTCCGCTCAACGCGAAAATTGGCAGCGAATTCGCCTAAGCAAACGCCGACTCACATTCGGCCGCGCTTTTTGTAAAAAGCATAGCGATCAAGAATCGATTGAACGTATTTGCGCGTAGTGGGAAAATCGACACTGCCGAGAAATTGGCTAGTCGTGGTTCCACCAGCCTTAACCCACCGCTGGACCCGGCTTGCTCCGGCATTGTATTCAGCAAGCGCAAACGGCAACGGCTCGGATTCGTTTTGCCAATGGTCGAACGCACGGCGCAAATACCACGAACCGGCTTCGAGATTCGTTTTAGGATCGAAGAGTTGTTCGACCTGGAAGTTGTCGATCTTGTATTCGCGCGCCCATTCATTCGCGGCTTTCTCGCTGACCTGCATCAAGCCGCGCTCGCCGGCAGTTCCATATTTTTGACGATCAAACCGGCTCTCGCGCCAGACGAGAGCTTTAACTAGCATTGGATCGAGCTGGTGTTCCGCCGCGACTGAGAGGATGAGTTTGTTGTATTGCTGAAAGCGCGCCGGACTGACCCATTCGTAAAAACTGTAAAGCGCATCGCCCGATCGGACCGCGAGATAACCGAATCCTGCCGCCAAAGCGACCAGCAAACACAGAATCAGTTTTAGGACGAACCGGGCCATCTTATTTCGTGCTCCTCATGCTCGTGATCGACCTAAACTTCAATTAAATTGTCGGCCCAGCAAGATGATGAAGCCTAATTACGTTCGCGTGATTATCGACCGCGCCATTCAGCGCGAGCTTGATTATTCCGTGCCTGAAACATTGGCCGAGCGAATCGGGATTGGCTCGCGAGTGCGAGTTCCGTTTCGCGACAAATCCGCGCTCGCCACAGTTCTTGCGACGCTGGAGCACAGCGACGCGAAGGGAATTCGGCCGATTGAAGCGCTGGTGGGCGAAGCGCCTGCAATCAGTGAGTCGCTGCTCGAGCTGGCGAAGTGGATGAGCACTTATTATTGCTGCCCGCTCGAAACCGTCATGCGCAGCTTGCTGCCGCAGGTAATCCGCCGTGCGGAAGTCGGCTGGAAAAAACAGCTCTTCGTGCAGCCGCTGACAAAGATCGACGGCGACAAGATCGACAACTTGCGAAAACGCGCCCCGCGTCAAGCCGAACTATTGGAAGCGATTGCCAAACTGCAGAAACCGATGCCGGCCGCTCAATTGTTGCGCAAGACTTCGTTCGATAACCAAACCCTGCGCGCACTCGCCAAACGCGGGTTGATCGAGCTCCGGGAAGAAGCGGTCGAGCGCGATCCGCATGCGGACGAGCAGTTTATTGAGACGACCAATCTTGAACTCAACGCAGAACAAGCTCTCGCGCTGAACAAAATTACCGACGCGCTGGCGGCTCCTGAAACAGCCAAACCAATTTTGCTGCATGGTGTCACCGGCAGCGGCAAAACCGAAATCTATTTGCAGGCAATTCGAATTGCGCTCGAGCGCGGTAAAAGCGCGATCGTTCTCGTCCCGGAAATTTCGCTCACACCCCAAACGGTCGAACGCTTCAAGAGTCGATTTGCCGAGGCACACGAAGTGGTTGCGGTGCTGCACAGCCATTTATCGGAAGGCGAGCGCCACGACGAATGGCACAAGATCCATTCCGGACGCGCGCGGATCGTGATCGG
>CATPAW010000012.1 GCA_955652255.1 uncultured Chthoniobacterales bacterium
AGCAACTCGCTCGCAAATCTGCCGATCGATATTGCCCGAATAGAATGGCGGCTTGCTCGTAAGCAATTCATAGATGCTCGCGCCTAGCGAGTAGATGTCGTCCAACTGCGTACAGCACTCGCCGTTTAGCTGCTGCGGGATCATATAATCGAGCGTGCCACTCCGGCCTTGCTGCACCGTTAGCCGTCTCACTGAATCATTCACACTGCGCGCTATACCAAAGTCCGATATCTTCAGATCGCCGCGTTGATTCACCATCAGGTTTGCGGGCTTCAGGTCACAATGGATGATCTTCGCGCGATTGTGCGCGTAATCGAGTGCGTCGCAAAGCTGACGTATCCAAGTAACGATCTCATCCGGTTCGAAGACCCTCTGCTCTTTCTCCGCTCGCAAGTTCGATAGCGTTTCTCCATCGATATATTCCATCGAAATGCAGCCGGAGCGTTCGTCCTGCACGAAGTCATGTATCCGGACGATGTGCGGATGCGTCAGTTCGAGACAGCGTTTTGCCTCGCGCCTAAGCTGGTCAAATACCGCACGATCATGAATCATCAAGTCGGGAAGAAATTTCAGCGCGACATCGCGCTCCAGTTCTTCGTCCCGTGCAAGCCAGACTATTCCCATTCCGCCTCGTCCGAGGACCTTGATCAGCGTGTAACGGCCAAAAACGTTTTGTCCGCCAGCAAACTCACGCGAAGTCGCGCCCATGACATCGCCTGCGCGTTCGTTACTCACTTTGATCTAAGTATACCTAATTAAGGCAGGAAGGAAGCTAAAAGCTGGGAGAGCCTGCTCCTGCAACGCCTGTTCAGGCTCGCGCTGGCTCGCGGCGCTCCTCGTTATTTGAGACCCTTTGCGTCTATCTTGACCTTTGGTAGAATGCTTTTGCGTGAACGCCCCCCCAGAGGAAGGTGCCTGGCTTGAAGCGGCCGATGGTACACGCCATCCCATCCAGGGTAGCTGTTCGTTTGGACGAGGCGCGGCTAACACGATTGTCTTGGAATCGCCTAAGGTGTCGCGCCGGCACGCGCTGATTCATCTGCAAAACGTCGGCGAACTTTGGTTGATCGATTTCGGCAGCAGCAACGGAACTTTCTTGAACAAGCGGCGGATTCATCACCCGATTCGATTAAGCGATGGCGATCAAATCACAATCGGAGATCAGGTTTTCAAACTCCGGCAGCCACTCGCCATTTCAGAGGAGTACAAAACGGACGTGATCCAACGAACGTTGCGGGAGATCGAGAATATTCCTTGCTGGCTTCTCGTCGCGGACATTCGCGGTTTTACGCCCCTCAGCCGCCACATGCAGAGCGAGGATTTGGACGTTCTTCTCGGAGCGTGGATTTTCAGTTGTAAGAAGATCATCGAGAATCAGCACGGGATTATTAACAAATATCTCGGCGATGGCTTTCTTGCCTATTGGCCCGACGCCGCGACAAGTCCGGACGAGATCGTGGCAGTGATCTCCGCGCTGAAAGAATTGCAGCAAAAACAGTCGCCGGATTTTCGCCTAGTTGTTCACTTCGGAGCGGTCGCCATTGGGGGAATCGCGTCGATGGGCGAGGAAAGCTTAATGGGAGGCGAAGTTAATTTGATTTTTCGCCTGGAAAAGCTGGCCAGTTCGTTAGGCGAACTTTGCTGCTTGAGCGAAACGGCGCACACCAAGCTGAGAGAACTCGTTCCAACGCGTTCGCTTGGTGAATTCGAATTAAAAGGTTTTGAGGGAAAGTGCGCTTTCTTTGCTCTTTAGCTCAGTTGCGGGATCACAGTCAGGAGATCAATCCGCGCGCGATTTGAACGCTGGCAGAGTGTTCTCACCGGCAGTAACTCCTACAAAGGTTAAACCAGCTGGGTGGCGGCACTTCACACGCGATCGCCGGAATGTTTATGGCGATCTTTGAAGGTGATCTCGGCGATGCCGGATTTGTCCAGATCGCCCAGGCCTTCCGCGACCATGCGGTCGTATTGTTCCTTGGTGGCGCGCGCGAGTGGTAAATCGAGACCGAGGCTGCGCGCAAGATCGAGCGCGATGCCGCTGTCTTTGGCCGCATGCGCAGCGGAGAAAAAGCATGTGTGCTCGCGGTTTTGCATATCTTCGCCGTCGGTTTCGAGCACGCGCGACGCCGCGCCTGTCTGCGAAAAAACTGCACGAAGCATGTTGAGATCGAGACCGAGCATTGCCCCGAGGGCGAGGCCTTCAGCCAAACCTGCGGTGTTGATGTTCATTACCATGTTGACGAGCGCTTTCACCTTCGCGGCATCGCCAGCTTTGCCGATAAAGCGCACCACTGAGCCCAGTTCTTTCTAAATCGGTTCGGCTTCGCGGAATGTCTGTTCGCTTCCGCCGCACATTAGATAAAGCTTCCCCTCACGCGCCTGCGTGATGCTTGAGGCCATGCACGCTTCGAGCGTTTCTGCGCCGGCTCTCTTAGCCGCCTGTTCGAGCTCGATGTGGACTTGCGGCGAGATCGTGGCGCAATTGATGAAGAGCTTGCCGCGCGCGTTCGCGAGCAAATTGTCGCCGTTCGCTGTAAAGATATTTCGCATCGCGTTGTCGTCCGTCACCACCGTGAAGATCACGTCAGATGCTGCAGTAACTTCCGACGAATCCTGAGCGGCTGCGCAACTAAGTTCGGCGGCAAGCGACGTCGCTGCCGCGCGATTGCTGTCGTAAACAGCCGTAATTTGGAATTGCCGGTCTTTCAGTCTCCGCGCCATGTTCGCGCCCAT
>CATPAW010000013.1 GCA_955652255.1 uncultured Chthoniobacterales bacterium
CAACGGGCGAGCTAGTTGCCGATGTACACAAATCAGCCCCGGATCAAATCCGGGGCCGATGCATGATCAAACTGCTGGCGTCTGTTACGGAGTTGGAGACGGAGAGGCTTCGCCTTTCTTTTTCCCGCCTGCCGGTTTTCCGGGTCCGCCTGGGCCGCGTTCAGGAGCCGAAGCGGCAGGTTGCGCTCCGGCCGGCGGACCTTTGTGTCTGCCGCCTTGGGCTTCCGGTGCGCCGCCAGGACCACCCGGAGAGAATGGAGTGGACGTTGCTGCTGGAGATTGCGCTCCGGCCGGTGGGCCTTTGTGTCTACCGCTTTGGGCTTCCGGTGCGCCGCCAGGTTGGGCTGGGGTTTGACTCGGGACTGTCGGCTCAAATTCGCCTTTCTCTTTCTTTTTGCCCCCTCGAGGCGGCATCCCGGGCGGAGTTGTTGTGGCTCCTCCACCAACTGGCGGAGTCGCTCCGAGTTGCTCAGCGGGTTTTCCTTTGTGCTCTTTCCCGTGGGCTGCCGGCGATGGTGAAGCCGGAGCGATTGCCGGCGAGAAACTTGGCGAGGCTGCAACATTTGGCTGAGGCCGCTGACCCGCTTTGCCTTTTTGTTTACCTCGTTCAAATGGTGGCGCTGAAGTCGCGGGCGCCGCTGAAGTCATCGGGCTTGCGGCGGTCGCCGGCGATGCCTGACCGGCCGCGCCGGTTGGCGGCGGAATGTTCTTCGGGTTCTCGGTCTTGATCTTCTGCTTTATTTGGGCTTGCGCATTTGGGTCGACGCCTGTCCAGCCTTTGTCGATCTTCGCCTGTGCGACTTTTGTTTTCACGGTCGGAGGTGCAATTGGTTTCGCCGGTTTCTGCAGCTTCCTTGGAGCGGCAATGACGAGTTTGTCTCCCTGCACCTTCGTTAAGGCTCCGGATTTCGCTGCGGTGGACAGATCGACATTCTCCTGCCGCTCGAGACTAAGGCGTTGAATGGGCCTGCTCGAACGCGCGCTCAGAGCGTTGTAGTCGGGGCCGTAGTTATAAACCGTGTTATTGCTGTAAGTGATGTTGGTCACGTTCACGGTTTGGTTGATGTAAGTAACATTCTGCGACGGCGCAAAGATACGGTCGCGCAAGACCGGCTCCCCGATGTAACGAACATCGACAAAGTTGTAATAGGCGGGACCGATATCGAATTCAACGTCCACCTGGCCGCCGATAGATACACCCGCATACGCAATTCCGGGTCCTCGCGGGGGCAAAGGCGCCCAGCCGATATAATCCCCGCCGGTCCGCCATGAAACCCAGGCCGGACCCCATTCGAGATCGTTGCCTGGGAACCAGACCCAGCCGTAATCAGCCACGCGCGACCAACGTCCATAGTGATAAGTGGCCCAACCAAAGTCTTCGTAGGAAACCCATGTCCAACCGACGTCGGTGTAGGCCCAATAACCGTCAGAATAAGGACGCCAGTTAGAGTCGCTCACGGCTATATCCGGTTGCCAGCCATAGCCGTAGTCTCCGACCTCAATCCAGTTCCCGCCGCTTAGGTTGTTATAGAAAAAATCGACCGAGACCTCGGCTGCCGCTGCCTGACGTGCAGTTGGCACAAGCAAAGCAACTATCGTTAACGCAAGAAGTATTCGTTTCATATCATTAGAGATTGGAGGCGTTAGACTTCTGCGCCTCGCGGTTTATTCACTTCATAATTTGAAAGAGGCACGCGAAGCGCGCGCGTCCGTTAATGACGTCGCAACGACTCGCCTTGCCGATGCCAATTTACCGCGGCCGCAAAACAAGGAACGAACGCATGCGATGCCGGCAGACCGAGAGGACCTGGCTCTGAGACGGATCGAGCGAAGCGATAATTTTCTGGTAACCGGAAACGGAAGCGACCGGTTGCTGATTGATTTCCTCGATCACGTCGCCGTTTTGTAATTCGGCCACGCCGCTATCGGGTTCGACTTTTATGACAACAACACCCCGGACGTTATTTGGCAGGTCGAGCTGACGCATCATCTCTGGCGTCAGGTCACTCACGTGAATTGACGCGAGAGCGCCGCCTGCCTCGCCTTGATCGTTCGGCGCGGGCGGCTGCTCCGGCTCAGCTTGTTGAGGCGCCAGGCGATTTTGGTAATCAACTGGCTGCTCCTTGAGCTCGGTCGTCACTGTCATTGATTTGCCGTCGCGGACGATTTCCAGATCAACCTTTTTGTTCAACTCAGCCTGCGCGACCAAGCTGCGCAGCGCGGGAAAGCTTTGTACTTCGTGACCATTGAATCTGCGGAGGGTATCGCCTTTTTGCAGTTGCGCCAGCGCGGCCGGCGATCCCGGTATGACTTCATCGACAACGACTCCTTCACTCTCCGCACCATTCTGGCCAGGCTGAAGCGCTCGCGCTCGAATCCCGAGGTAACCGCGGATGATTCGTCCCTGCTTCAAGAGACTCTCGATTGCCATCCTCACAGTGTTTGACGGAATTGCAAAACCAATTCCCTGCGAACCGCCGCTGCGCGAGATGATGGCCGCGTTGATCCCAATGACTTCGCCGCGAAGATTAATCAACGGGCCACCGCTGTTCCCGGGATTGATCGCCGCATTCGTTTGCAGTAGATCGCCGAACACGTCGGTGCGATTCGGCCGTCCTTTCGAACTGATGATGCCATCGGTCACTGTCTCTTCGAATCCGAACGGATTCCCGATTGCGAGCACAAAATCACCAGCCTGCACCGTGTCCGAATCGGCCAGCTTAAGCGGTTTGACGCCGGGATCGTCGATCTTCAATACGGCCAGATCGACCTGGGCATCGGCGCCCACCAGCCGTGCCTTTTTCGTCCGCCCATCGCTCAATTGCACTTCGATCTCATCCACTTGATCGACAACGTGATTATTCGTGATGATGTGACCTTCATTCGTCACGATCACGCCGGAACCCAGCGAGTTCTGAACGAGGGCTTCCTCGTTTGGATTGCGAAAAGCGCGCTGCTGGTTGCGAAAGAAAAACTCAAAGGGATCGAGTCCGTATTGCCGCCGGACGCCGATTTTCTTCGATGTCTTGACGGCGACGATTGACGGAATCACGCTGCTGACCAACGCACGCCGCTCTCGATTTAACGCTTCCAGCGATGCGACTTGTTTAGGATCGACCGTCGGCGTTGACGCAAGCGTGTATTTTTCGGGCGTGCGCGACGGAAGCAAATTCAGGTCTCCATGCCGGAGGCGGTAATCGTAAAGCAACGAAATTCCTGCGCTTACGAGCAGGACGAAAAGCAAAAACTTTGCGAGATTTTTCATCAGCTGATGTTCGAAAAGGTTCGTCCTTCTTGTTCGACAATCAAACGCCGGAAACGTTGATTCTCGATCAACTCCAGGCACGGATCGGCCGCTAAGATCGACATCGCCGCGCTGCGCGCGCGCCGCATTAATTGCGCATCGCTCTTCAAGTTGCCAATTTTTAGCGCAGGCAAACCGCTTTGCGCCGTGCCCAGTAAATCACCCGGTCCGCGGAAATCCCAATCAGCTTCAGCCACCTCGAAGCCATCGACGGTTTTTTCCAACACCGCCAGTTTTGTCGCTGTCTCCTTCGACTGATCTGAGCTGAGCAAAATGCAAAACGACTTGTGCTCGCCGCGACCGATCCGTCCGCGAAGTTGATGGAGCTGCGCGAGCCCAAAACGCTCCGCATTTTCGATGAGCATGACAGTCGCGTTGGCAACATCAACCCCCACTTCGATCACCGTCGTGCTGATCAACACCTGCGTCTCACCGGAGCGAAAACGTTCCATGATCTCCTGTTTTCCCGGTGACGGGATGCGACCATGCAGCAATTCGCAACAAAACGGATGCAACCTTTCGCGCCACAAGTCGTATTCCGTGGCCGCCGCTTTCACGTCCAGTTTCTCGCTTTCGTCGATCAACGGATAAATCACGTAGATCTGGCGCCCACCTTCCAACTGCGTCCGCAAGAATCCCAAAACTTCGCCCAGCTTGGATTCGTTGCGCACGGCGGTGATTATTTTTCCGCGATTACGCGGCATCTCATCGATTACTGAAACATCGAGATCGCCGTACACCGTCATCGTTAATGTGCGTGGAATGGGCGTGGCCGTCATCACCAGCACGTCCGGCGCCGGTTCGCGCGCGGTCAAGCGCGCGCGTTGGGCGACGCCAAACTTATGCTGCTCATCAATCACGACGAGTCCGAGATTTGAAAACGAAACCGTCTCATAGAGGAGCGCGTGCGTGCCGATAACCACGTCTGGATTTTCATCGCCCGCCACGAGCGGAAGAAAATTCTCTTCGTGACGCGCGCCTGTTCGGATCGACAATCGCACCTCGAGCGGTTCGAGCCAGCGCCGCAACACCGCATAATGTTGCTCGGCCAAAATTTGAGTCGGCGCCATAAACGCGGCCTGACAACCCGCTTCAATCGCGAGCAGGATCGCTGCGATCGCCACGACGGTTTTGCCTGAGCCGACGTCGCCCTGCAGCAGCCGATTCATCGGAACGTTCGTAGCAAGATCGCGCTGAATCTCAGCGATTACTCTTCTTTGCGCATCGGTCAGCTCAAATGAAAGCGAGCGCAAAAATTTCTCGAGCAATTCGCCGCGTCCGCAATGCGCGGCCCCCACCCGCACTTGAGACTCAGCGCGGCGCGATGCGATTAACATTTGCATCGCGAAAAATTCCGAGAGAACCAGATGCTCGCGCGCCGCACTCAACGATTCCCAGTCCTCCGGAAAATGAATGGTGCGAATCGCGCTCCGCCTGTTGCCGCGGGCAAGCTCACTCGGCAACAATGTTTCCACGGGCGCGTCGGAAAGTTCATTTAACAACCGATAAATAATGCTGCGCAACACCCGCTGGGAAAGACCCTCCGTCGCGGAATAAATCGGCGTGATCCGGCGAAAATGGATCGAGATCTCCTCGTCGTTCTCGATCACCTCAAACTCGGGATGGTCCATGCAAATGCGTTTCCCGCGGAGACGGGGTTTTCCGAAGACAACGAGCCGCTGTCCGGTCGCGATCATTTTTTGCAGGTAATGCAAGTTGAACCAGCGACAGACGAGAGGCTCGCTCAGAGCGTTTGCGTTCGGCTCTTGCAGCGTCGCTTCGAAAATTTTTTTCCAGCCGCCAAATCGACGCACCGAAGTTTTCGTCACCTCTCCGCAAAGACAAACCGGCACGTCGCTCTCTTCGTGGGGAAAGGCCGGAAACTCATGTCGGTCTTCGTAACGCCGCGGATAATGCGTCAGCAAATCTTCCGCCGTCTCGAGGCCAAGCCGGTGCAGCGCGAGCAGACGCGGCCGCGGAATCCAATCGAGTTCTGCCAGCAGTTGCGAAATTTCGATCATCTGGGTAGCGCACGCGTCTCGCAACAACGAACTTTTATTCTCTTCATCCGTTCGATCACTCGATCCGTTCCGCCGCGCGCAGCGCTTCCACTTGCATTTCGAGCCGCGTTTCGCCCTCGTATTCGTCCGCCTTGATGCGAAACGCCACGTCCCACGGCGCTGGGGGCAGCGCTACACTAGCCCCGTCGAAATAAATCGCGCGTTGGTGATAATTTCGCTGTCGCAAACGCAAAACCAAATGCTTGTCGGTCACTACGCGCGGAACCGCGGCGGGCTCCACTCCGCGCGCGAAAAAGAGCGGCTGCGGATTTCCGTTCCCAAACGGTTGCAGCATTTCGTGCCAATGGAGAAAATCGAAATTCAGTTCTGAAAACGCAAGTTCATGGTCGAGCCGAAGTCGCGGCTGTAAATTTTCATCAGACAAAAGTTCGCGCGCTGTCTGGCGAAACGCTTCCGAGAAAAGATCGACATTCTCTTCTTGAATCGTCAATCCCGCGGCCATCTCGTGCCCGCCGTACTTGCCGATCTTGTCCGCGCATCGGGTCAAAGCTTCGACCAAATTCAATCCCTCAATGCTTCGTCCGCTTCCCTTCCCCCCTCCATTTTCGTCAAACCCGATTACGATTGCCGGTCGATGATACTTGCGAACAATTCGCGAAGCGACAATGCCAAGCACACCCGGGTGCCAGCCGCGCGCGCTGACAACTATGGCCGCGTCTCTCGTTGATTCGAATTCATCGGCAATTTTCTCTTCCGCAGCCACGAAGATTTGTTTCTCAACCTCTTGTCGGCCGCGATTTTGTTTTTCCAGAAATTCAGCGAGCTCCGCAGCTTCGCCTTCATCTTGCGTGAGCAAGAGTTGCAAAGATTTTTCCGCTGTGCTCAATCGCCCGGCCGCATTTAGGCGGGGGCCAAGTCGAAAACCAATGTCCTCGGTCAAAATCGGCGGGCGCACTCCGCTCACCTCGATCAATTTTTTCAACCCCAGCCTTGTTGATCGCGCGATTTCAATCGCGCCGCGTTGAACGAATGTGCGATTTTCGCCTCGCAGCGGAACAATATCGGCCACCGTTCCGAGCGCGACCAGATCGAGCTTTGATTTGAGATCGAAATTTTCAAGCGGGCGCTTCTTGAGCAGCGCGTGACAAAGTTTGAATACAATTCCGACGCTGCACAGATAATGAAACGGTGACTCGGGATCGATTTTCGGATTCACGATCGCGACGCAATCGGGCAGCGCCGATTTTGGCTCATGGTGATCGAGCACGATCACATCCACGCCGCGCTTTTTTAAAACGGCGATCTCCTCAACCGAAGACGTCCCGCAGTCGATTGCGATCAAAAGTTGCGGCTGATGTTGTTCCAAGCAGCGCTCCACGCTCTCACGGCTCAAGCCGTAGCCCTCTTCCATCCGCAATGGCAGAAATAATTCCGGTGCACTGCCGTAAGCGCGCCACATTTCGGCGAGCAGCGCGAGCGAAGTTACTCCATCGACATCGTAATCGCCGAAGAGCACGACCCGTTCATGTCCATCCAAGGCGGCAAGAATGCGCACAACCGCCATTTCCATTTGCGGCAGCAGAAATGGATTGCTCAGCGATTTCAGCTGAGGCCGCAGAAAATCCTCGATGTCTTCTCTCGTCGCGAAGCCTTTGCGCATGAGCAAGCGCGCAATGCATACCAACCCGCAGATTTCGCTCCACGAAATCGTCCCGCCATTCAGCTCCTCCGGCGGCGCGATGATCCATCGGCTTTGCACCGATTATCTTATTCCGACCCCGATTTGCTGACAAGATGGTCTCGCACAATCTAATCAATCCCAGATAAAGACACGTCCTGGCTATACGAGGTTGAACTCGATGTCCCGCCTTGTGGCCGTTATCGTTGACTGCGCCTCTTTTGGAAGGAGCCCGTGCTTTTGGCATAACCTTTGGAATTCTCTCAAACCTTCCTTTTCCTTTCCTCCAAAGCTGAAGCGCAAATGCTTCCCGTAATAGCGCGCGCAAAACTCATGATCGAATTCTTTCTCCTCGACGATGAGATTGTCGATCTTCGCCAAATTTTCATCGCGCAACGCGCGCAAATCTTTCGCGATTGTCCCTGCATCGACGACTTCCGGGCGAATGAGCCAGAGCGCGTAAACGAATGGGAGATCGATCCCGCGGCGGCGGGACGCCCATTGCTCGCCGAGGTCCCAGAAATGAACGTCCTGTGCTTGTTTTTGACGAAAGCGAATCGCCTGGTCACCGATAAGCAAGCGCGCCCGCCGCTTCGAGATAGGAGATGTCGCTGTCGAAACGAGGCGCGCGGGCAATGTCAATTCGGCCAGCAGGCAGCGGAGGAGATTGACGGATGTTTCCGCCGCGGGATCGAGTTCGATTTCTTCAACTTCGGAGATTTCTCCCTGATGCGCGACAATAACGCTGTAGACCGGGCCGGCGGAAGAAATGGATACGTCATCGACAATCCGGTAAATCGGATTGCGTAGAAATTCGAAGCTGGAAACGAGCGCAAGATCGACCTCCCCGCGGGCGAGCAGTTGGCACAACGATGACGGATGATCGAACTCGACGTGACCAGGCCAGCCGCGGATGAGCGGGCGGGCGTTGAGGTATTTTACGCAACCGATACGAGGCAGATTCGTCGGCTCGACAGAGTCTCGCCCTACCACGCTAGGCGCAGGCGAGTTCAGTTTCGGCACGCCCGAGTGCAGATGTCGATCTTTTCCGCGGCAAAGTTATACGCCGATAAAGGCTATCGCGCTGGACCGGCTCACGACCCGCTTCGCGAATGACGCGCTGGAGTGTGGCTGCGCTTTGCTCCTGAGGCGTGGTTGCACCCGCCATGTGGAAGATTTTTTCTTCCATGATCGTGCCGTGCAGGTCGTCGACGCCGTAACTGAGCGAGACCTGTGCAAGCGGCAATCCCATACTGACCCAATACGCGGTGAGGTGGTCGATGTTATCGAGATAAATGCGGCTGACCGCGAGGTTACGAAGTTGTTCAATCGCAGAAGCGGGTTTCACATGCGCGAGGACAGTGGTC
>CATPAW010000014.1 GCA_955652255.1 uncultured Chthoniobacterales bacterium
CCAAAGAATGCGCGTGACGATCGGATCGCGGCCCGGCGAATCCGGCACAACGATCTCACCGGTCCGTCGCCGATCTTTAAAAACAGTGCCTGGCACCGCTCCCTCGCCAATTTTCTCCGCGATCTCCAGTTCGCCGAGAGGTGTGCGATAACTCCTCGGCCAATCGCCCAGACCAAATTTGGAAGTGGAAACCGGATAGACCGCCATCAAGTTGCGGCGATCGAGCACTGCTAATTTTTGTTCGAACGTGCTGATGACGACGTGATGCTGCGTGTCGCGTGTCGCGCACGAAGCAAGGACAAATGTGATAAGCAAACATGTGAGCTTGATCGGGCGCTCCGCGCGCGATGTTAATTGGATTTGGACGGACACGCGCTTTCGTGTCCCTAATATACTGGCGCCGACAGCGCGGCGCCCTCCAATCTTCCTGATTACCATCTTCATCGGTTGAAACGGAAAAATTCTTCCGCGGTTTGGGTTGTCATTTCGGCAACTTCTTCCAACGAAACGCCGCGTGCAGCGGCGATCGTTTCCGCGACGATTCGGGTGTGTGCCGGCTCGCAACGTTTTCCGCGAAAAGGCACCGGCGCCAGATACGGGCAATCTGTTTCCACCATGAATTTCCAAAGCGGAATTTGTGCCGCAACATCGCGCACCGCGGCGCCATTCTTGAACGTCACAATCCCGGTGAAGGAAACCAGGTGGCCAAGATCGACAACTTCATTTGCTTGTTCAAGCGAGCCGCCGAAGCAATGAAATACGCCGCGCAATTTTCCGGAGTGCGGTCGCATCATTTCGAGCGTGTCATCCCAGGCATCGCGCTGATGAATGACAACGTTGAGCCCAAGATCGACGGCGAGATCGAGCTGTTGCTGAAAGAGACTCGCCTGTCTCGACTTGTAAGCACCGTCCTGGATATTCGCTTCGATTTCCTCTTCGGTCTCGCCTTGCAGCGCGCGCGAGAAAACCTCCACTTTCTTTTCCTTTGCCACTTCGACGCTCGGCAAATGATGATAATCGAGACCTGTTTCCCCAAGCGCGACGACGCGCGGACTTTTCGCCAGCTCGTGTAACGGTGTGATTACATCTTCGTCAGCTTCGGCGGCGTAAGTCGGGTGAACGCCGATCACTGCGAAAATGTTCGGGTACTTTTCGGCAAGATCGACAGCGCGCCGGCTGCTTTCGACTGATGTTCCGATCGTGATGATGCGGGTGACGCCGGCTTCGGTTGCCCGACGAAGCACCTCATCGAAGTCGTTCGCGAAATCGGGATAATCGAGATGCGCGTGCGTTTCGACTAACATGCAAATGTTGCCCGGCGCAAAAGATCGACAATTACCATTCGATCACCGTTCCGGCCCAGGTGAGTCCGCCGCCGAAAACGACCATGAGAATGTAATCGCCGGCCTTGATTCTACCACTGCGGTTGGCTTCATCGAGTGCGATCGCCACGGCGGCGGCCGACGTATTGCCGTAGCGATCGAGATTCACATAAAATTTTTCCAGCGGGATGCCGAGACGATCCGCGATTGCCTCGATGATGCGCAGGTTCGCCTGGTGCGGAATGACGCAAGCGATGTCGTGGATCGACAAGTCCGCTTGTTCGAGGGCTTTTTTTGCCGCGCTCAGCATGGCGGTGACCGCCTGTTTGTAAACTTCCTTCCCGTTCATGTGAATGGTTTGGAGATTAAGATCGACATTGTCGCGCGTGATCGGGCAGCGCGAACCGCCGCCAGGCATAAACAAGATATCGCTGTACTGGCCGTCGCTGCCGATGTGAGTGCTGATGACGCCGTGGCTGCCGCCTCGGTGCCTTAAAATGGCCGCGCCTGCCCCGTCGCCGAAAAGCACGCATGTGTTTCGATCGGTCCAATTGGTGATGGAGGTCAGTTTGTCCGCGCCGATGACAAGCACGGTATCGTAAGTGTGCGAGGTGATGAATTGCTGCGCGATTTCGACACCAAAGAGAAAACCGGCGCAGGCCGCCGATATATCGAGGCAGGCAGCATTGGTTGCTCCGATCTTTTTTTGAACGAAGCAGGCCGTGGCCGGGAACAACATGTCGGGCGTGGCGGTGGCGACGAGGATGAGGTTTATTTCTTTCGGTGAAATCTTTGCCTGCTCGATCGCGTTCAGCCCGGCTCTTGTGGCCATGTCGCTGGTGTTTTCATCCTTAGCCGCGATGCGCCGTTGCTTGATGCCGGTGCGTGTGGTGATCCACTCGTCGGAAGTGTCGACCATGCGCGACAAATCCTCGTTGGTGAGGATTTTTTCCGGCACGTAACTGCCGGTGCCGATAATTGAGACGGTGCGGCGTTTAGTGGAGCGCGGGCTCGAGCTGGGCTGTCGCTTCATTGTAACGGCGAATCTCTTCGACGATATGCGGATTCACCTGCTGTTCAATCGACTCGGTGGCGACCCGTAATGCGTTTTTGACCGCCAACGGCGTGCTCGCGCCATGCGCAATGATGCAAATGCCGTCCACACCGAGGAGCGGGCTGCCGCCGTACTCCTCGTAGTTTGTTTTTTCCTTGATCGTGTTCAATGCATTCCGCGCGAGTAGGGCGCCCACTTTTCGCATCGGCGTGTGCGTCAGTTCGTGCTTCAGCCATGTAAAAATGGCCACCGAGATCGATTCGCACGTTTTCAAAATCACATTGCCGACGAAACCATCGCAGACGACAACTTCGACCGGGTCTTCGAACAGGTGGCGGCCTTCGATGTTGCCGACAAAGTTCAGCGAGCTTGCCTTGAGCATCTTAAAAACCTCCTTGGTCATCTCGTTGCCTTTGACGTCTTCCTCTCCGAGGGATACCAGGCCGACCGTCGGACTCTTGTATCCCAGAACATGCCGCGAATAGACCGTGCCCATGAACGCATATTGAAGAAGGTGCTCGGGGCGCGCATCGATGTTTGCCCCGGCATCGATCAGAACAAACACGTTTGTTTCTGTCGGGAGCACGGCTGCAATCCCGGGACGATAGATTCCCGGCAACGTGCGCAACTTGATCGCGCTCGCCGCCACCGCCGCGCCGGTGTGCCCGGCGCTGACAACCGCGTCCGCCTTGTCGTGTTTCACCAGATTGACAGCACGACTGATGGATGAATCTTTTTTTCGCCGCACCGCTTCCACGGCGCGATCGCTCATATCCACGACCTGGGTGGAGTGGAATATTTCGATCCGGCTGTCGGTGCAGCCGTGCTTTTTTAGTTCCGCTTCGATTTTTTCCGAGTCACCGACCAGATAGAGCTTGTTGATGTGGGAATATTCCCGCAGCGCCATTACCGCTCCGGCCACTAGATTTGGCGGCCCAAAATCGCCGCCCATTGCATCCAAGGCGATCCTCATCGCAGAAGAACTTTGCGAATTTTAGCTGTGCAATGCAAAGCGAAAATCGGCTGTAGAGGCCAAGCCTGCCTGAGCGAAGTCGAATGGGTCCTCGGCGGCGTGAGTAGAGACGAAATTTTTTTGCGAGCGATTTGCCCCGAAAACATTCGGGACCACTACAGCTATTTCCCTTCGACCGTTAACACTTGCCGGCCCTTATAATATCCGCACGACGGGCAAGCAGTGTGCGATGCGACGGTACTGCCGCATTGCGGACATTTGCTTAGTTGCGATGCATGCCACCGGTTCGCCGCTCTGCGCGTGCGCAATCGCATCTTTGAGGTTTTGCGTTTTGGAACTCCCATGAAAGCGAGTTAGGAAAGCAGGAAAACCTCAAAACGCAACAGGGTACGGGTTCAGGATTCGGAAGAGGCGGTGCCGCGTTTGTGCTGAAACCTGAACTTTGAAACCTATTTCTGTTTTAGCTTCAGTTTGTCCAGCGCGCTCCAGTCCGGTCTGCGCTCTTCTCTTCGCTCAAGGCCCTCACCGCCGCTCGTCGCGGCATTGCAAATGCGGCCGCCATCGCGATCGCAACGGGGGTGCGCCGGCAGATTCAGTAAAAGATCTTCTCGCATAAACGGCGTTAGATCGACAGTCTCCGGCCCCTGCAGCTCTATCCGCAGGGCAAATGCCGGCACCTTGATTTCGTAGACAAATTTTTCGAGACAGCAAACGCAGTTCAACTCTATCCCTTGCCTGAGCGATCCGTTCGCCCACAGCGCGCCTCCTGAGACTCCGATGTCGATGTTGTAAAACAATGGGCCGAGGCAACGAATTCCTTCCGGCTCCAGTTCCGGAATCGGGCAATCCTCGTCTCCTTCCAGATGCAAACCGTCGGCTGGAATTTGTTTCAGATGAACTTTCATCCGGCGAATTTTCTGACGAGCGCTTTACTCACCACCGGCGGCACAAAACTCGAAACATCTCCACCGAGGCGCGCGATTTCCTTGATGATGCGGGAGCTCAAATAAGTGTATTCCTCTTTCGGCATCAGAAAAATCGTTTCCACGCCCGCCTCCAATTTCCGGTTCATCAGCGCCATTTGAAACTCGAATTCGAAATCGGAAACCGCGCGCAGGCCGCGGATGACAGCGCTCGCTTTTTGTGCAGTGGCAAACTCGACCAGCAACCCATCGAATTGCGCGATCCGCACCATGTCGATCTTGCCGATGGAATCTTGCAGAAACTGCAGGCGTTCCTCGAGCGAAAAGAGCGCCTGTTTCTCATCATTGTGCGCAACGGCCACAATCACTTCATCGAACAGTTTTCGGGCACGCTCGATCACATCGAGATGTCCATTGGTCACGGGATCGAAGCTGCCTGGATAAACCGCGCGTCTCATGCGCGGAAATTTGCAGAGGAAACTGCAAATGAAAAGCCGCAACCGCGCCGCGCAATTCGCAACATTCTACAATAAACGTCGCGCGCTGGCAGGGCGGGACTCTGTCGAGCCGACTATGAAAGGAAATCGACAGCTCCGCAGAGCGTTGCCCTACCGGTAGTTGCCGAAGTTCACGTAGTGAGGAGATTGGTTTCGACGCGCATGATGAATTTGTCGACCTACAAAGTGATCGCCGTGGCCAGCACTTTTTCCCCGCGGTTTGAGCAGGTGCTTTCCGAAGCGAAACGGATCCGCGATCGTTTTGGCTCGGAGTTAAGTTTGATTTATGTCGGCGAACGCGATGAGAAAACCGCGCAGAAGTTCCGCGACGCGCTGGTGCAATTGCAACTTCCGGGCGACTCGACCATTCATTACCGGCAGGGCGATCCCGCCGAAGCGATTTTGAAAGCGCTGGCAGACAATGATGTCGATCTTGTCATGGCGGGTGCGCTCGAAAAAGAAGTCATTCTGCGGCCGGTTCTTGGCAATGTAGCGCGACGGCTGGTTCGGGAAGCGGGTTGTTCTGTTTTGCTTTTTACCAAGCCGGAACATGAACCAAAGCCGCTGCGACGAATCGTTTTCATTGCGGACTATTTCGAGCACGGTCAGCAGGCGCTCAAGAAAACGCTTGGCTTGGCCGCGGCCGAAGCGTGCGAAAGGCTCTATGTTGTTCGCATCTATACCACCTTCGATGAAGCGCGCGCCTCCTTGCGGTCCGATGCTGGAGATGGTGCCCCGCGGCCTCGTACCTTCGAAGAGGAGGAAGCCGCTTTGGAAGAATTCATTCTCGCCGCCGGTCACACCGATGTGCCCATCGAAGCGCGCTGCCTTCGCGGCAACACTGGCTTTGCCGCGTCCGACTTCGTGCAATCGGTGGAAGCGGATTTGCTCGTTGTGCCTGTGCAGACGAGCGGCCCTACCGGCGAGCGATTGCCCATTCACATCGCATGGATCACGGACGTGATTCCGTGCAATCTCTGGGTGATTCGCTGAGCAATTGTCGATCTTGTCTAACGCAAAACATTGTAGGGCGGCCATTTTGGCCGCCGGGTTTGCAAGTGGCGGCGAGGGTTGCCCCCTTACAATTACGATGAATCATCCGTTTCAGGCTTATGGCGCGGCGCATCTCACAGTCATTTTCCTAACCGTTGCGTTGCCGTTCGTCCTGGCGGCGATTGTGCGCCGGGCAAAATCGAGCCGCCTCGAGCGCGTGATCGTCGCATCGCTCTCCGCCCTGCTCGTGCTGAATTACGCTGTCTATTTGATTCTTGTCCGCAACGTCAGCGTGATGAGCTGGGAGCAAATGTTGCCGCTCCAACTTTGCGATTGGGGAATGGTGGTCGTAATCGTGGCGATGTGGAGCGGCAGTCCGCGCTGGTTTGAGGTCGCATATTTTTGGGGAATCGGCGGGACGCTCCAAGCCGTGCTCACCCCAAATCTCCGCTTCGGCTTCCCGGATTTTCGTTTCTTCAGTTTCTTCATTTCGCATTCGGGCATCATCATTGGCGTGATTTTCCTGATGCTGACCCGCAGGTACCGGCCGCGTCCCATGTCGATCTTGCGCGTGTTCGCGTGGTCGGAATTTTATTTTGTCGTGACGTTCATCGCGGACGGGATGACTGGTTATAACTACGGATTTCTGCTGCATAAACCGGAGGCCTTTTCCATTTTGAATTTTCTCTCCGACTGGCGGCCGCTCTATCTCGTGCAGATGCATTTCGTCGCCCTGCTCTTTTTCATCGCGCTCTATGCGCCCTTTGCGATTGTCGATCTTGTGCGGGGAGGAAAGTTGTAGTTGTAGGGCGGCCATTTTGGCCGGCGGCGGCGAAGATCGCCGCCCTACAAGATGTTTTCTTTTTCTCTGTTTTCCTGATTGATTCTCTTACTCGTGAAACCCAAGCCGCTCAAAATTGGATCGGTCGCCATTGGCGGGAAACGCCCCGTATTCATTCTCGGGCCGTGCGTGATCGAATCGGAAAAGTTTGTCTGGCGCATGGCGAGGAGCATCGAGAAAATCTGCGCGCAGGAAGATGTCGATCTTATCTTCAAAGCTTCCTACGACAAAGCGAACCGAACGTCGGTCCGTTCGTTTCGCGGAATGGGCGTGCGCGAAGGGTGCGAGATTCTGTCGGCGATTGGCCGCGATTTAAAAATTTCCGTGACGACGGATGTGCATTCGCCTGCCGAGGCAGAAATTGCCGGGGGAAAGATTGACATGTTGCAGATCCCGGCGTTTCTCTGCCGGCAAACGGATTTGCTCCGTGCCGCGGCCGAAACAGGTCGCGCGATCAACGTAAAGAAAGGCCAGTTTCTCGCGCCGTGGGACGTGAAGAATATCGCGGAAAAGCTCGCCGCCTTCGGCAACGAGAAACTCTGTTTCACGGAACGCGGCACGACGTTCGGCTACAACAATCTCATCGCCGATATGCGCTCACTGCATTGGATGCGCAAAGCGGGTTACCGGGTGATTTTTGATGCGACCCATTCCGTGCAGCGGCCGGGCGGAGCAGGGGACGCGACTTCCGGCGACGGCGAACTCGCGCCGGTCCTGGCGCGCGCAGCCATGGCCGCCGGATGCGACGGCATCTTTATGGAGGTGCACGAAAATCCGGCGCGCGCCTTGTCGGACGCGCCGAACCAGATTCCGCTAAAAACTTTGCCGAAGCACCTGCGCATGTTAAAGGCTATTCATGCTGCCGTCTCGTAGCGGCCGCTCCGCAAACTGGAGCTGGTTCGTTTCGGTTTTGTCGATCTTGTTCTTGTCGATCTTAATCTCGACAGGGCCGGCGTTTGCCCAGGCAAAAGGCGGCACGAAAAAGAAACTTTCCGCCGCGACATCGAGTGCGTCGCTGGGTGAGCAAAGTCTGACTAATATTCCGCTCCCGGTTGGTCACGAAGCCAAGGGCCTCGTGCTGCCCGATTTCGGCACCGATGGCCGTCTGCGGGGAAAGTTTGAAGCAAAAACTGCGCGACGAATCGATGAGGAACACGTCGGTTTTCAGGATCTCGAAATCATGACCTACACGCCGGAGAATCGTCCCGATCTTACGATCGACATGCACACTTCCGTGCTCGATTTGAAAACGCGGGTATTGAGTTCGCTGGAGCGCACCACGATCAAGCGGGCCGATTTTAACATCACTGGAGACTCGGTGCAGTTCGATACGAACACGCGAACCGGACA
>CATPAW010000015.1 GCA_955652255.1 uncultured Chthoniobacterales bacterium
CAATGGAAGGCCGGGCAACTTCTGCGCTACGTGCTCAACCACCCGAATCCTGACGATCGCGGCGTGGAGCGTTTTTTCTCAATCGCGTCAGCGCCTCACGAAAAGCATGTAATGTTGACCACGCGTTTTGCGTCGAAGAGTAGTTCGTTTAAGAAAGCGCTTAAGAATCTCGGGCGGGGCGATGCAATCGAAGCCCACGATCTGGAAGGCGATTTCGTCGTGGATGACTCCAAGAAGACGTTTGTGTTCATCGCTGGAGGAATTGGCATTACGCCTTTCCGCGCCATTTTGCTCGACCTGGATTACAACAAGAAACCGTTGAACGTGCAACTTCTTTACGCAAATCGTGACAACGATTTTCCGTATCGAAAAGAACTGGATGCATTAAGAGGGCGGCGCCCCGAGTTCAGAATCGATTATGTCGTCAGCCCGAATCGGATCGACGAGAAAAGCATTCCACAGCTTGTGCCGGACATTGAAAACCCGATGCTTTACGTTTCTGGGCCGGAACCGATGGTCGAATTAATGGATGAAACCTTGAAAAGAATTGGCGTTCCCGAGGAACGGATCAAGAACGATTTCTTTCCGGGCTATGAATGGCCATAGAGGTTTGTACTGTCCCTTCAAAGGATGGCCGTTCCAAGAATCAGATGAGGCGAAGTCTGGCGCGTGTGTGCTAGAATTTGTGCTAGAACGAGGCGCATTCTACTCACCATTCGCGGCCGCGACGATTTCACCCGAAAAACCTGTTTCTCCTCGTAAAATGGATTTGCTTTGAAACGGCGAGCGATGTTTTGAAATCGATGATTTTGCAATCCTAAGTCTGGCGCGTCTGCCAATTTCGCCACCCTGGCCAACCGCTTAAGAATAAATCACGCGCCGCGAAGGCCGCAATTTGTCCTTCCACTTCACCGATTTGCGCCCTGGACTTTTCTTTCTAACGTTCGTCCTTACTTAACGGAAGAATTATGGCGGACGTTGCAAACAAATATCCGGAGAACGTTCCGGGCAAATACTATGTTGATGAGCAATGCATCGACTGCGATTTGTGCCGCGAAACGGCGCCGGCCAATTTCAAACGCAACGATGATGGCGGCCACTCCTACGTTTAACAAGCAAGCGGAATCGCCGGAAGAAGAAGCGCTCTGCAAAGAAGCGATGGAAGGTTGCCCCGTCGAAGCCATTGGCAACGACGGCGCGGTCTATGACCGCCGAAGCCAACCGCATCGCCCGAAAATACTCGCACGCCTTCTTGTCGATTCTTATCGCCGGCACATCAGATATGCATCGTAACCCGCTTACGATGCATGAAAGAAACTGAATTAGATAACGGGCGCCGGCGTTGGTTCCGCTGCTGGTGCTGACCCAGCCGCCGGTGGCGGAGTTGGTTTCTTTTTCGCCGCTGCTTCTGCGAGCTTCGCATCGACCTCGGCGGCCTCGGTCGGGCAAATGCTGTGATAGTAAGTGTTCGATTTGGAAAGTTCTCTCTTGCGTTGCAGCAGCGCATCGAAACGTTCGCGACGGCTGAGTTCGAAAACCTTATCCATCTTGATCGCTTCGAACGGGCAGACTTCGACGCAGATCTGGCAGCTCATACAGACGGAAATATCGATGTCGAAGACCGCCGGATAAAACTGCGGCTTGCCCATGTAATCGGGCTTTTTATCTTCGCTCTTAATAATATAGATGCACTGCGGCGGGCATTCCTTTTCGCAAATTTTGCAGGCCACGCAGCGCAGGCCCGCCTCGGCATCATCGGTGTCGTAGATAAGGAACGGAAAGTTGCGATAGTTCTCAGCGAGCGGAGTGCGTTCCTCCGGATACTGCACCGTGATCAGACGGTCCTTCTCGAAATAACTTCCGACGAAGTTCCGCGCCGTTACCGCCATTCCCTTAAGTATGCCCGTACCGATCATCGATCCACTTCCCCCATCACAATATCCACGCTGCCTAAGATAACCATCACGTCGGCGACGGTGTGACCAAGACAAAGATCCTCCAAAACGGTCAGATTGATGAAACTCGGCGGGCGCACCCGGTAACGATACGGATTCGTCCCGCCGTCGCTGATTAAATAGAAACCGAGTTCGCCTTTCGGGCCTTCAATGCGTCCGTAAGCTTCGCCCACGGGCGGACGAAAAGCGCGGATTTTTACTTTCGGATTCATCACCGGACCGGCCGGGATTTGTTCGAAAGCCTGTTTCAAAATTCCGATGCTCTCGCGCATTTCGAGAACGCGCATCATCAAGCGATCGTAGGTATCACCATGTTCGCCGAGCGGCACACGGAATTTGAAGCGCGGATAAAACCCATAGCCGTCTACTTTGCGGATATCGTAATTCACGCCGCACGCGCGAAGCATTGGGCCAGTGATGCCGGCATTGATCGCCAACTCGGCGGACAGTTTTCCAACTTCCTGTGTGCGCGCGATAAGAATTTCATTTTCGACAATCAGGTTTTCGAATTCATCGAGAAAGCGCGGGAAAAAATCGACGATCTTCTTTGCCAGCTTCATCCAATCCACGCCCGCGTCCACGCGGCAGCCGCCAAAACGCATGTAGTCGCACATCATGCGCGAGCCGGAGAGTGATTCGAACAAATCGAGAATTTTCTCGCGCTCGCGAAACGCATACATGAGCGGTGTGCCCCACGCGCCCATATCGCTGAGCAGAAATCCGAGGAGCGACGCGTGATTTTGCAGTCGCGTCAGTTCAGCAAGAATGACGCGCAGATATTCGGCGCGCTCTGGAACTTCGATTCCGGCCAGCTTCTCAACACTGAGCGCATACGCCCAGTTGTTCGTCATCGAGCAAAAATAATCGAGCCGATCCGTGTACGGCATCGAGCCGAGATAGCTCGTGTTCTCGCCGATCTTTTCGTGATTTCGATGCAAATAACCAAAGACCGGCTTGAGCTTGCGGACGATCTCACCCTCGAGCGCAACGTTCATGCGAAAGACGCCGTGGGTCGATGGATGCTGTGGCCCCATCGACACTTCAAGCAGCTCGCCGTCGAGTCGCGAAGTCATTTGTGGCGGCAGCCGTGTCGGCTGCTCGGCTGCAGGCTCAAGAGTTTGAATCGTCGCACTCATTGCTGTTGCGCCGTGATATTTTCCGCGCCGTCCAATTGCGGCCGCGGGCTGTAATGTTGCTTCGCCTTCTCGAGCACGTCGTCGTGTGGAGTCGGTTCGTATTCGTAATCGTCCGGCTCGCGATAATCCTTGCGCATCGGGTAATCGACAAATTCATCCCACATCAAAATCCGCCGCAGATCCGGGTGGCCATCGAAACGCACGCCGTAGAGATCGAAAATCTCCCGCTCCTGAAATTCGGCGCTGCGATAAATCGGGGTGAGCGACGATAAACGCGCACCATCCGCGCGGTCCGCTGTACGCATTCGAATGATGACGGGACCGTGTTTGTGCGTCATCGAATAAAAGTGATAGACCGCTTCGAGATAGCCGGGGAGTTTTTCCTCCGTCGTTTCATCGACATCTTTTTCAACGCCGTCGACCACCTTTTTCACTTTCACCGTCTTCTTCACTGTGCGATCGAGCCAATCGACTCCTGTCACGTTCGAGCAAAAATCGAAACGCAGCGCGGGATCATCGCGCAACAACTTCGCAACCGCGACCGCGTGTTCATTGTCGATCAAGAGCGAAGATTGCTGTGACGGTCCAGGATTAGCGACGATATCGATTTTAGCGCCCGGCACAGCCGCCTCGGCGCGTGCTTTAATTTGCTCCAACGATTCCACAATTACGTGCGCTCGATTTTCGGCGGTTGAAAGACGTCGGGATTTGCCGGCGGTTCTAAATCATGCGCGCCAAAGGACGGCACTGGGAATTCGCTCGGTTGCGTCGAATCGAGATGCGTAGCCTTTTCACTACCGGTTAGTTTCTGACTGTCGATCTTGCGCTGAAGTTCCATGAAAGCGTGCAACAGCGCTTCGGGCCGAGGCGGGCATCCCGGAATGTAAACGTCGACTGGAATGTAACGGTCAATGCCTTTGAGCACGTTGTAACCGGTTTTGAATGGTCCGCCGGAAATTGCGCAGGCGCCCATCGAAATAACGTATTTCGGGTCGGGCATCTGGTTATAAAGCCGCACGACCTGCGGCGCCATTTTCTTCGTCACTGTGCCAGCCACGATCATCAAGTCCGCCTGGCGCGGCGACGGCCGGAAAACTTCGCCGCCAAATCGTGCAATGTCGTAGCGTGAGGCCGCGGTTGCGATCATCTCGATCGCGCAACAAGCCAGTCCGAACTGGAGCGGCCAGATCGAGTTTTTCCGTCCCCAGTTATAAAGCTCTTGCATCGACGTCACCCAGATCCCTTGTCGTTGCAGCTCGCTGCGCAGCCCCTCGTCGATTTCGCTCATCTTACTTCGCCCAATTTAAGCAACCTTTGCTCCAAGCCCAAATGAGACCTTCAATTAGCAGCAACAAGAAAACCAGAATCGCGATGAACGCCCCGACCGGCAAACCAGTGAACGCCACCGCAAACGGCACCAGAAAAATCGCCTCCACGTCGAAGATCAGGAAAATGATGGCGTAGAGATAATACTGCGATCGGAACTGGATTTGCGCGTCGCCGATTGATTCGACCCCGCATTCGTAAATCGCATTCTTCTCCGCACCCGGCTTGGGCGGTTGGAAAACTTTTCTCCACAACCAGGCCAGCGCCAGCGGCAGCAATGGAAAGACCAGGGCCACGCCAACGAAAATGACGATAAAGAAATAGGGGTTGGGCGCCATGAATTGCGGATCAAATCATCCACCAAGTTTGTTAACGGGGCGAGCTTGCCCCAATCCCGTTTCAAAGCCCATCAAAGCAGTTCGCTCTTTCAATCTGGACCGCACGAGCCAACTGAGGGGCCAACCGACCCGCCGCGCATGAGCACGCCGTAGCCGCCGGAAATCACACGTCGCACTGCTTCTCCTGTCTTGGGATCAACCTGGAGCGTCTTTTCGTGGATGCTTTGCTGAACCTCGAAACGCCGAAGTGGTTTGCTCGCATCAGTAGTTTCGTAAATGTAAGTCGGCATCGCGTAAATCTACACCATTTCGGCGTCGACGCACTTGCCACCTATAGTCAATCAATAACCTCTTCCAAGCTCCAAACAGACCCACTAGTCTGCTTTAATTAAAGAACCGGACATGATTTTTCTTCGTAGCAGATGAG
>CATPAW010000016.1 GCA_955652255.1 uncultured Chthoniobacterales bacterium
GTTTAAAGATCCTGCCGGAAACATTCTTTCCGTGCTCGATGAGGGAACATGACGGCCCAGCCAAAAATCTCGCGGTGGTCGGGCGCGCACGGACAATGCGTATCACATCTGTAGCGCTCTGCGCAGATGGGGAACGAGACGTTTGCTGAATTCGACGGAGTCGCCGGCGGAGAGGTGCGACCATTCGGGACAGTTGAAGCCGCTTAGCTCGGGAAAATCTTCGTAGTAAATGCCGGGTGCGGCCGTGTCTTTGGTCACTCGGGCCCAAATGCCGGCGCGGGGCGTTGTGCGATCTTCAAGATCTTTCAATCCGCCACTGTGGGGAAAGCGCACGAAAATGATTTTGCCACCGCGGGCGCGGAGTTTTCGAACAGCTTCGGCAACGTCATGGAAGCGTTGTTCAATCGCTTGGCCCATCTTTTTCCCAAACTCTTCTTTCGGAATGTAAGTGGGCGGCGGCGGCGGCGTGAAAAGCGGAATCCAGATTTGTTGAATTGTTCTCGCCAGTTTGCTGCCCGGTCGCGCGCATTCTTCGATCATGCGGGCGCGACGTTCGCGATCAATCGTTCCGAAATATGGCGGAAGACGCGGCGGCACTTGCGCGTAAGGGCGATTCGGAATCGGCAGGCGTTTCAACAGATTGTCGAGAGCCAGTTCTTCCTGTTTCAAAAACGCGACATGCTCTTCCAACGGCATGGCCAGATATTGGCTGGCCCGTTGCGCGGGCGTCTGGGTGCGATATCGGCGCACGGCTTTCTCCGCGCGCGCCATCGGCGGCGTGCCGGGTGGCGCAACGAACAAGCGCGGCACGACACTGCAGATGATCGTGCCGTGAAAACTTTCGTCATTCGCCAGGTCGGCCAGCACTGGATAAGCGCAACCGCCGCCCATCGCCAGTTGCACGGGACGTTTGCCTAATCCTTTTTGCAGCTCGTCAAGATCGACATCGTACCAGCCGCGCGAGTCGCCGACGATGACGATGGACTCCGGTTTCACACGCCGGCGTGTCGACGTCCAGAGATCCTCGTTGTCGTTGAGCGTGGGACCGTAACCGATCGAGCGACAATAGAACTCCCACGCGGACGCGGCACCGATAACGACGAGCACAACAACGACGGTCATGCCGCGCCACGGCACCTGTGGGATCGGTCGCTCGTAATCGCGCGGAACTATTTCCGACGGTTTGGCGAAGAACAAACGCGGCAGCCGAAGCTTGCGTTTAAAATTGGAAGTAGATGAAGGCATTGCTGTTTCCTTGTGTGAGAATGATGGCGCAGGCCATCAAGGCCCATGCCGCGGTCACGACCCAGGGCGGCAAACGCATCACGGCGGTTTCGATGTTGCTCTCTCGCAGCGACCAATGCACGAGAATCATGCAGGCAGTGACGATACCGATCTGCAACATTTCGCGGCCGGAAAGAATGGCGTCGCCGTGTGCGTGTCCGCCAAACATGCCGCGCAGCATTCGCGTGGCGATCGTGAAGTCGGATGCGCGAAAAAATACCCAGGCGATGCAGACGGCGGTGTAGGTGGCAAAGCCGGCCAAGAATTTCGTGGCAAAATTGTTCGCCCACGGCGCGTCCTCGAAGAAAACGCGAATGACGCGTTCGGTTACGAGATAGGAACCGTGAAGCAGACCCCAAACCACAAAAGTCCAGGCTGCGCCGTGCCAGAGACCGCCGAGAAACATGACGATAACCAGATTGATCGCGGCGCGAACCGGGCGGACCTGATTGCCGCCGAGCGGAATGTAAAGGTAATCTCGCAAGAATGTGGAAAGCGAGATGTGCCAGCGCCGCCAGAAGTCGGAAAAGCCAATGGCCGCGTAGGGAAAACGGAAATTATCCTTCAGATGAAAGCCGAGGCAAAGCGCCGCGCCGATGGCGCAGATGGAATAGCCAGCGAAATCGAAAAATATCTGGCCGGCGAAGGCCATGACGCCGAGCCAGGAATCGAGCGCGACGAGCGGACCGGCGTAACTAAAAACGCGATCAGCCGAACCGGACAGCATCGTGTCGGCGAGGACAATATTTTCAAACAGGCCCAGCGACATAAGCAATAGAACCCAGAGAAATTGACCCATGCGCAAACCCGGCGCCGTGACAAGTTGCGGAAGAAAATCACCAGCGCGCACGATCGGTCCCGCGACTAGCTGAGGAAAAAAGGAAACGGCGAGGATGAAATCGCGCAGCGATTTGGTGGGCTGCAGTACTCCCCGATAAATGTCGAGCGTGTAGGAGAGAGAATGGAAAGTGTAAAAGGAAATCCCGACGGGCAGAAGAATGTCCAGGTGCGGTGGTTGATAAATGATGCCGATGTGTGCGAGCAGCCACTGAAAATTCTGGAGTAGGAAATTTCCGTATTTGAAAAACCCAAGCATGCTCAGATTCATGCAGACACTGGCGACCAACCACATGCGTCGCGAATGGCGCCCTTTTGCCCTGGCAATTCTCGAGCCGAGCCAAAAATCCATCGCGGTGGTGGAGAAAAGCAAGGCAGCGAAAGGCGGGTTCCACGCGCCATAAAAAATGTAACTTGCGACGACGAGCAGATTTTTCCGCACGTTCCACGACCGGACGCTCCAGTACGCGGTTACCACGACTGTGAAAAAGACAACGAAGGTGAGCGAATTGAACAGCATTGGAAGCCGATCTGCCTAACCAGTCCCCGCGCCAACGACAAGTGTAATCCAGCAAATAATTCGATCGCGCCGTAATCTTTGATCGGATAAACGTCAAGACTACGCTATTTCCTCCCACGCTCTTGTTCGCGATTATGCGTCGTAAGCGGCTTACGACGCCTTCATGGATCGGCAGAAAAGATCGACGTGCACTTTGACGGAGTTCGGCGGTCATAGACCGCTGCTACAGCAACGCTTCGACAGAGCGAGGCGCCTACAGAGCTCCGGCGAGGCCGAGCCGCTCAGCGTCTGACTTCAGCGCGGTGATCACTTCGGCGATCACGTTGTCCAGTGGCATTCCTAGTTCAGCCGCGCCGCGGACGATGTCTTCCCGATTGACAGCACGGCGAATGCCTTGTCCTTCATTTTCTTTTTTACCGACGCAATATCGACTTCGTTGATGCTCTTCGATGGACGGACACGCGCGACTGCGATAACGAACCCGCTCAACTCATCCACGGCATAGAGCGTTTTCTCCAGCGGTGTCTCACGCGCGACGCCGGAGTAATCTGCATGCGAAAGAATCGCGCGGCAGACTTCCTCGCTCCAGCTGTTCTCGCGTAGCCACGCCGCTCCAGTGAAGGGATGGCCTTCGTTCGGGTTGTGTTCTTGATTCGGATAGCGTTCGTAATCCATGTCGTGCAACAATCCAACCGCTTCCCAAAGATCGACCCGTTGCGCGCCCGAAGGGCAGCCAATTAGTTCAATTGGCTGGGTCGCCCAGCTTCTTCCATCCGGTTGATCCGGTGTTGGACGTGATTCTTGTTGAAGGGGCCGCCCGCCGGTGGGTTCGGCGACATCAGCGCCGCGCAGGTGCGCGAAATGTTTCATCGAATCGGCGACTGCGTAACAATGTTTTCGCAAGCTTTGCGATTGCACCCACTCGTGCAGAATGGTGAGAGCGCGAGACGCGAGTGTTGTCATGAAGTCACTTATCCGACAACGACGCCTTTCCAGAACGCGACGCGGTCCTTGATGCTGGCAGCCGCTTCTTTTGGATCAGGATAATACCAGGCGGCATCTTTGTTCGTTGTGCCGTTGACGGTGACGTCGTAGTAGCTCGCTTCGCCTTTCCACGGACAAGTCGTGTGCGTATCGCTTTCGCTGAAGTATGCGCGATGGATCGAGTCGGGAGGGAAATAATGATTTCTTTCCACTACGACTGTGTCATCGCTTTCGGCGAGCGTCGCGCCGTTCCATATTGCTTTCA
>CATPAW010000017.1 GCA_955652255.1 uncultured Chthoniobacterales bacterium
ATCCGTCCCTTGGCGGATCGATTCATCGCCCTCCATGGTCGCGATTTGCAGATCGTACAAGCTTTTCGGACTCTTGCGACCTGCGACGATGATGTTGCCCTTGTAAAGTTTGAGTCGCACAACGCCGGTGACGTCGCGTTGTGTTTCGGTAACGAGCGCTTGCAATGCTTCGCGTTCTGGCGAAAACCAAAAACCGTTGTAAACGAGCGCGCTGTATTTTGGAATCAGGCTGTCGCGCAAGTGCATGACCTCGCGGTCCATGGTCAGCGTTTCCATTTGTCGATGCGCAAAATGAAGGATGGCGCCGCCGGGCGTCTCATAAACGCCGCGCCCTTTCATTCCGACAAAGCGGTTCTCAACGATGTCCACGCGACCGATGCCATGTTTGCCGCCGAGTTTGTTGAGCGTTTGCATCAAGCCGAGCGGCGATAGCGATTTGCCGTTCACCGCCACGCAGTCGCCGTTCTCGAACGCAAGATCGACATGTTCCGGTTCGTCAGGCGCGTCTTCCGGTGCGACGCTCAGTTTGTACATGCCGCGCATTTCTTTGGAGCTGGCGTCGAACCAGGGATCTTCCAGCACGCCGCTCTCGAAACTGATGTGGAGAAGATTGCGATCCGTCGAGTACGGCTTCCCTGCGCTGGCTTCGACGGGAATTTTATTTTGGTTTGCAAATTCAATCATCTCCGCGCGTCCGGGAAATTGTTTTCGAAACCGCTCTTCGCGCCAGGGCGCAATCACGCGGAGTTCCGGCGCGAGGGCTGCGGCCGTTAATTCAAAGCGAACCTGGTCGTTCCCCTTCCCGGTCGCGCCATGCCCAATCGCGTCCGCCTTTTCTGCGCGCGCGATCTCCACCATCCGTTTTGCGATGAGCGGACGCGCAATGCTTGTCCCGAGGAAATATTGGCCTTCATAAATCGCGCCGGCCTGGATCATCGGAAAAATGAAATCGCGCGCGAACTCTTCCTGGAGATTGTCAATGTAACATTTGGAAGCGCCAGTGCGCAGCGCTTTCTCCTTCAAACCCTCGAGTTCTTCCTCCTGACCGATGTCCGCGCAGAACGCAATGATTTCGGCCTGATAATTTTCTTTGAGCCAGCGGAGAATAACCGACGTGTCGAGACCGCCGGAATATGCGAGGACAATTTTCATCGCGCGCCAAGATCGACAATCACGAGATCGACATCAATCGCCGAAGGAAATCTCGACGTCGCGCGCGGTTTGCACCATTTCGCCATTGGGCGGGACCAGCCGCAAACGATTGACCGCGTCGGCGATCGGGACATGCCGCACCTGATAGTTTTGATAGCTGACCATCGATCCGAAATGTCCTTCATTTGCCAGCTGCACTGCCTTCACGCCGAAGCGCGTGCCGAGAATTCGATCGAGGGTGGTGGGCGCACCGCCGCGCTGCAAATGCCCGAGAATACAGCAACGTGTTTGTTTGCCGGTACGTTTGGCAATCTCCTGCGCAACAATTTCGCCGATCCCACCAAGACGAAATTCTCCGCCTTCCATCTCACGCTTGACCTGCTGACCATCTTTGGATCTCGCGCCTTCGGCCACGACCACGAGCGAGCCGAGATTGCCCCGGGCATCCCGCTCCTTTATCGCGGCCGCGATCTTGTTGTAGTCAAACGGGATTTCCGGAATCAAAATAATATCGGCGCCACCGGCAATGCCGCCGTGCAAAGCGATCCAGCCGGCGTGACGCCCCATTACTTCAACGACCATGACACGTTTGTGACTCGTGGCAGTGGTGTGCAGCCGGTCGAGCGCGTCCATCACGACATCGACCGCTGAATCAAATCCGAATGTCATCGCAGTCGCTTCGAGATCGTTGTCGATCGTCTTGGGAACGCCGATGCAATTGATGCCCGCTTCCTGCAACTGAAGCGCTGTGGTCATCGAGCCGTCCCCGCCGATAATGATCAGAGATTGGATTCCAAGTTTGTTCAAGATCTCGCGAGCTCGTGCGATCACTTCCCCGGGAACGACCGCGCGGTCGCCGGCGCCGACCTTGGCGATGAAATGCCCGCGATTGGTTGTGCCGATGATCGTTCCTCCCAGCGCCATGATTCCGTCGATGCTTTTCCGATCCAGGACGATGTGATCGCCCGGTGGAAGAAGTCCCTCAAAACCGTCGCGAAAGCCGATCACTTCCCAGCCAAGCTTTTCGGCCGCGAGTACTACGCCGCGCAGAACGGCGTTAAGGCCGGGACAGTCGCCACCACTGGTCAGAACACCGATCCGTGGTTTCATTTCCTCGCGAGGCGATTAAAGCAATTTTTTTGGATCGGCGAGGCGTCCCGCGGCGGCCCATTGGTCATAAAGCTGCCAGCCGTGTTCGACCAGCCCGGCGCCTTCGCCAAATCGATTTGGACTGCCAAGGAGCACGACAATCAAATGACGCGGATAAACCGCTGTCATCGCGCCTTCTTTCACAACTTCCGATTCGCGATTTGCAGAGAGGACCAAACAGTCTCCGGCGCGAGCGGTTCGGCCGGTTTTTACCCCATCGATGCCTTGCTTTCCAAGAAGCTCGTTGGTGTTTCGCAAAAGATAACTCAGTTTGTGTGCGCCGCGCTGAAAAGAGATCTGCCGCTCTTTTTGCGAGACATAAAAACGGAAGCCCGCTTTATTCATGGCATAGCGGGTTAAACGCGCCATGTCTTCCGCCGTGGAGTAAGGTAATGGCCGCACATTGTCATCGATGCCGTGCGGATTTACGAAACGGGTTCGTTCCATCTTCAATTGCGTGGCCAGCGCGTTCATCTGGCTGACAAAGGCCGTGACCGGCGTGACTTTCGAGGCGGAGGCAGCGGAACCTGAGGGTTCGAGCGTGGAACCAACATAATCTGCCAAAGCGTACGCCGCGATGTTGTCCGATTGGACCAGCGCGGCATAAAGTAGATCGCGAAGCGCGATCGCATCGCCGGGCTGAAGCCCGATATTATTTTCGCCAGTGCCCACGAAGGCATCGGGTGAGAGCGTGACGATTTGGTTGAGATTGCCGGCCTTGTGTTCCGCCCAATCAAGCACCACCACGGCGGTGGCGATTTTCGTCAGGCTGCCAACCTGATGTTTTTTTTTCGCTTCCTGCGCCTGAAAAATATAGCCCGTCTGTGAATCGAGGATGATAAATGCCTCCGCGGCCGCAGCCAGGCGGGTGGTATTCGCAAGCAGGCTCAGCGCGACAAAGGCAATGGAAAATCGGCGGCAAGAAATCACAGGCGCTAAACGGCAGCACCTTAATCGGCGTATTTCGATTGGCAACAGCGAATCAGTCCTTCGGCATTTCGCAGCGCGGCGTGAAATTATTCCAAGGCGAGCGACGAGCGAGCGCAACTCCCGTGCCGTTCCAGCTAGAAAAACACCGCGGACAAGGAAAGCCGGCCGCTCAACTCAGCTTGCGGGATGACCGCGCCCGAGCCAGCAGCAACCGCATGACGAAATAGACCGCGACTGCCGAGGGCAGCGCTAAAAACAGCGAACCGACCAGGGCGGGCCAAACGACTCGGGTAAATAGGTGCCAGCTTAAGTAATCATGAAATCCGACGAAATGAACTCGATTGGGCGCGGCGCGATGCAAGGTCCAGTAGCCGAGTTTGTATTCACCCAAATAAATGGCTGGCATCGCGAAAATCGCGACATCGTGCACCGTCACCGCGATCGCCGCCGCGATTTTGTTGCATCGACAAATCCACGCCACTACGAT
>CATPAW010000018.1 GCA_955652255.1 uncultured Chthoniobacterales bacterium
ACCTGACTGGAGGCAAGCGCGATCAATTCGCCGACGCCTTCGTGAAATCCGGGAGCGGCACCAAGTCGCAACAAGTACGGAACTTCCGGGCGCGTATAAGCTTTGAAATAGTAGCCGTGCCCGAGCTCGTGGTGCGCGGTGAAAAACCAACGGGCATTCGGCTCGATGCTTTGGAGCGAGCGAATATCGTTTTCAAGATCGACATGCCAGCACGAAGCGTGCGTGTTTTTCTTCCGTTTGTCGCCCGGCGGCAACGGATAGAGATCGGACTTCTTCCAAAAGCTTTCCGGCAACGGCGAGAAACCGAGCCTAGTGTAAAATTGCTCGGCCGTCTTGATGATCCATTCGGGCTTTCGACCTTCGAAGTACTTGTCGATGTTGGCCGCCTCGACCAGGCCGGGCCATTCCTGACTCCAGCGATTGTTGATCCAATGCGCCGGAATTTTCTTCGGCACGGGCTGACGGTATTTTTCGGCCAGCTTGTATTTCGCCCACGTGTGTAGTTGCAGATAAAGCGGACGGACTGTCGCCATCCAATCTTCCAGCATTTTGAGCATCTCCTCGGTGGTCATGCCGTAGGCAGCGACTTCGAGGGAAAAGTAATCCGGATACTTCATCTCTTTGGCAACGCCGTTGCGCAGGTCGCGCAGAACAACGAGGTTCGGTTTCAGGGCGGGGCCGGATTCCTTCGACGCTTCCCAAATGGCTTTTCGCTCAGCGAGATCGGTGCTCTTCTCTAGTTTGTTGTCGATCTCGTTGGCGGTGATCTTCTGGCCGTTGAGCTTGAATTCGAAGCTGTTGAGGATCGACGCCTGTTTCGTTTCGGCCTCGACGCGCTTGCTCACGAGATCGGGATTGGTCATCGGCCCTTCGGCAGCGTTCAACAGCAATTGCTTCAACTGCCGGGCGGTTAGCTCGCTCAATTCTTTCTCGTGTGTGAGCAAATCGCGCGCTTCGGTGATGATTGCGGGGTTGCCGTTGAATGCCGCGTAAGCTTTGCCAGTCGCTTCGGCCGCGGCGTCGTGTTCCGGCGTCACATCAGTGACGGCGAGCCATTGCGCCTCACTATTGACGCGATAGAGTGCCTGATAGCCCGCGTTGGCAAGTTTTAAAAACCGATCGGCTCGATCCTGAATGGGGGACGTGGCCGCGAAAGCAATTGACGGAAGGAGGAGTAAAAGCACCAGGCTTTGCAGAGCTACCGCTTGGCAGGAGAGTAAGAGCGAAAAAAAGTTCGGGCGATGCATAGCCGCAGGGTAATCGCGTTGGCGCAAAGTTGTGAAGTGCGAAGAGCGCGTTAGTTTCGACGCATCCGCAAAGGTGTCGATAATCGCCGGTGCAAACTAAATCCCTAGCTTTGGTGGCGATATGTTGATTGTGATGAAAACTAATGCGACCGCACGCGAGGTCGATGCGGTCGTGGACGTTATCCAGGCAATCGGCCTCCGAGCCCATCCAATGCCTGGCGCGACGCGAACCGCCATCGGCATTACCGGCAACGAGGGCGTGATCGATAGCCGGCGTTTTCAAGACCTGCCTGGTGTGGCGGAGGTCATCCGCGTTACCAAACCGTACAAGCTGATCACGCTCGATTTGCGGCCGGAGAAAACAATTGTGCAAGTTGGCGACGCCACGATTGGCGGAGGCGAGCTTGCGATTATCGCGGGACCATGCGCAATCGAGAGTCGCGAGCAGGCGCTTGCTGTGGCGGAAGCGGTGAAAGAGAGCGGGGCGCGTTTTTTCCGTGGCGGCCTGTGGAAGCCTCGAACTTCGCCCTATTCTTTCCGAGGGTTGGGAGAGAAGGCCTGGGAAATAATGGCGGAAATCCGCGAAACGTTCGGACTCAAGATCGTGACCGAAGCTCTCGATGAAGCAGGTATCGGCCTGATCGAACAGTACGGTGATATCATTCAGATCGGCGCTCGCAACATGCAGAATTTTCCACTCCTGGAGAGGGCTGGCCGCTCGAAGTTGCCCGTGCTGTTGAAACGCGGGATGGCTGCCACACTCGAGGAATGGCTTCTCGCAGCCGAATACATTATGGCCGAAGGCAATTACAATGTGATCCTATGCGAACGAGGTGTGCGAACGTTTGCGCAGCACACCCGTAACACGCTCGATCTCGCCGCGGTGCCAGCGATTCGCAGCATTTCCCATCTGCCAGTGATCGTTGACCCATCTCACGGCAGCGGCAACACTTACATGGTCACGCCGCTGGCTCGCGCTGGTGTGGCAGTGGGGGCGGACGGTCTCATGGTTGAAGTTCATAATCATCCCGAGCTCGCGCTTTCCGATGGCGCACAAGCGCTGACTCCTTCGCAATATGCACAGCTCGTGAATGAGGTCCGCGCCATTCGCAGGCTCACTTCAGCAGCTGGCTGACGGCACTCCTCGATCGCGTGAAAATCCATGCTCCTGCTTCTCGATAACTACGACTCGTTCACTTACAATCTGGCGCAATATTTCGGGGAGCTCGGATGTGAACTTCTCGTTAAACGCAACGATGAGATCTCCATCGATGAGATTGCCGCTCTAGCGCCGCGACACATTTGTATCTCGCCCGGGCCGTGCACACCGCGCGAGGCGGGCATCAGCAAAGACGTCGTCCTGCGGTTCGGCGGGAAAATTCCCATCTTGGGCGTGTGTTTGGGCCATCAATGCATCGCGGAAGCGTACGGCGGAAAGATCATTGGTGCTCCTCATCTCATGCATGGCAAATCATCGATGATCAGCCATAACGGCAGCGGGCTTTTTGTCGATCTTTCAACGCCGTTTGAGGCTGGCCGCTACCACTCACTCGTCGTGGAGCGAGACTCCTTTCCGGCGTGCCTCGAAATTACCGCCGAGAGCGACGACGGGGAAATCATGGCGTTAAGTCACCGCGAATTCCCAGTGCAAGGAGTGCAGTTCCACCCCGAATCGGTTCTGACCCGGGATGGCAAAAAGGTCCTCGCCAATTTCCTTGCGCTCTCGCCAAACTGAATGACAACGCAGCTGACGCCGACCCGAAGCGAGTTCATTCGGCTCGCCGAACGCGGCAACGTGATTCCCGTTTTCGCCGCGTTCGTCGCCGACTGCGAAACGCCCGTCTCCGCATTCAAAAAACTTGAGAGCGGCAGTTACAGTTTTTTGTTTGAGTCGACAGAAAAAAATGACGTCTCGGGACGATTCTCGTTCGTCGGGATCGAACCTCGCGTGATTGTCCGAAGTTGCGGGCGCGAAATCCAGGTTATAGACCACGGACGCGAGCATCGTTTTGAGACGATGACCGATCCGCTTGATGAAATCCGTAAATTGATGGCGCGTTACCAATTTGTCTCGCTTCCGGAAATGCCAAGGTTCGCCGGCGGCGCTGTCGGATTTCTCGGCTACGAAGCGATCAGTTTCTTCGAACCGAAAGTTCCGGTCGCGCATCGCGACGATCTGCATTTACCCGAGATGCTTTTCATGATCACCAGGAGCCTGCTCATTTTCGACCATCGCTTGCGCAGCTTGAAAATCGTGGTGAACGCGTTCCTCGAAGGCCCGCCGGAAGACGTTTACGCGCGAGCGGCTGAATCGGTTGGGGAGCTCATACGCCAGCTCGCGCAGCCTGCTGATCTTCCGCTCATTTTCACTGAAGAGCGCGAAATGCAGCCGGCTCGCAGCACTTTTCACCGCGACGAGTTCGAGCGCGCGGTGCAACAGGCCAAGGAATACATCCGCGCCGGCGACATCTTCCAGGTTGTCCTCTCGCAACGCTTCGAATCTGATTTCGACGGTGACCCGCTCGATTTTTACCGGTGTCTGCGCTTCATCAATCCTTCGCCGTACATGTTTTGCCTCAAGTTCGGCGATGATTTCGCGCTTGTCGGCAGCTCGCCGGAAATGCACGTGCGGCTTGTCGGCGACACGATCGACATTCGTCCTATCGCAGGAACGCGCAGCCGCGGGGCCACTGTAGCGCAAGACGAACGCAATGCCGCCGAACTCCTGGCCGATCCAAAGGAACGCGCCGAACACATCATGCTTGTCGATCTTGCGCGCAACGATGTTGGCCGCATTGCGGATTTCGGCAGTGTGCACGTCACTGAAATGATGGAGATCGAGCGTTACAGCCACGTTATGCACATCGTTTCAAATGTTACTGGCCGCCTGCGCGCCGGATGCAGCGCGTTCGATTTAGTGAAAGCGACATTTCCCGCCGGCACCGTCTCCGGCGCGCCAAAAATCCGCGCCATGCAAATTATTAGTGAGCTGGAAAAGACCAGGCGCGGCTGCTACGCGGGCGCGATCGGCTATTTCGGATTCGATGGCAGTGTCGATTCATGCATCGCGCTGCGCTGCGCAGTGTTAAAGAACGGCAGGGCATATTTTCAAGCCGGCGCCGGCATCGTTGCCGACTCCAACCCGCGCCTGGAATATGAGGAAACAGTGAGCAAGGCGCGCGCGATGTCGAAGGCTCTCGCGATGGCTGCGCGAATGGAACGCGCCAACTCCGCAAAATGAATTCCAAGCAAAATAAGGATGGTCCGAGGCAAATGAGCAGAACGTTTCTTTCTGAAATTGTCGCGCGAAAGCGACGGACCGTGGCCAAGCTTCGCGCTACCTCCACCGGGGGCGCGCTTCGCTCGCGCGCCGTGGAGATTCGAAAAAATGCTGCCCCGCATCGCTTGTGCGAAGCGCTGAATGCGACGTCTCCCGCTCTCAAGATCATCGCAGAATTCAAACGGTCTTCACCGTCAGTTGGCATGATTCGAGATGATCTTTCGCCCGCCGATGTTGCTGGTCATTACGAGCGCGGCGGCGCTTGCGCGATTTCCGTCCTGACCGATGAAGAATATTTCAGTGGTTCGATCGAGGATCTCAGCGCGGTCCGCTCCAGCACCCACCTGCCGGTTTTGCGCAAAGATTTCATTGTCGATCCAATCCAAATCTACGAAGCGGCCATCGCCGGCGCGGATGCAATACTGCTTATTGTGGCGGCGCTGGACGACGACTCGTTAGGCAAACTGCGCAAAGTGGCTGAAGACGAGCTCGGACTCGATGCGCTCATTGAAGTGCATACGTCGGACGAGTTGCGTCGCGCGCTGAACGTGGGCGCGAGAATCGTTGGTGTAAACAATCGCGATCTTCAGACGTTTGAAGTTTCGCTGAGCACGAGCGAACGCCTGATCGCCGAAGCCCCGCCAGACAGATTGATGCTGAGCGAGAGTGGGCTGCGCGATCCGGAGCAATTGCGTTACCTTCACGCGCTCGGATTTCGTGGTTTTCTAATTGGAGAAGCACTGATGCGCGCAAAAGATCCCGAGACTGCTCTGCGCGATCTGTTAGCTAATGCTGATGATCGGCAAATCTTGTCTCATGAGACGTCGTGAAATGAATCGCGTGCAAATCAAGATTTGCGGTGTCACCAATCTCGCAGATGCGAGAGCTTGCGTC
>CATPAW010000019.1 GCA_955652255.1 uncultured Chthoniobacterales bacterium
CACGTTGGTCATTCCACCGGCGGCGGCGAGGTGGCGCATTATCTGGGACGGCATGGCGAAAGCCGGGTGGCGAAGGCTGCGCTGATCAGCGCGGTGCCGCCGCTGATGGTGAAGACGGCGGCCAATCCCGACGGCCTTCCCAAAGAAGTGTTCGATGGATTGCAGGCACAGCTCGCGGCCAATCGCTCGCAATTCTATCGCGACCTGCCGGCGGGGCCATTCTATGGCTTCAACCGGCCGGGCGTGAAAGCCTCGGAGGCGATCATCCAGAACTGGTGGCGCCAGGGCATGATGGGCGGCGCGAAGGCGCATTACGATGGCATCGTCGCCTTCTCACAGACCGATTTCACCGAAGACCTGAAGAAAATCACCGTGCCTGTACTGGTGATGCATGGCGACGACGATCAGATCGTTCCCTACGCCGACGCCGGACCATTGTCGGCCAAGCTGCTAAAGAACGGGACTCTGAAGACCTACAAGGGTTTCCCGCACGGGATGCCCACCACGCAGGCAGACACGATCAACGCGGATCTGCTCGCGTTCATCAAAACTTAATCTCCCGAACGATGCCTGCCGACGCCGTTGGCCAGATCTAGTCGTTCGCCATGTTCGCGCCGGACCTCATTCACGAATTTGTCCCCGGCAGTTCGGAGCGAACCCTGCTATTGCTTCATGGCACCGGTGGTAACGAGCACGATCTCATCCCGCTCGGCCGCGAGCTGGACCCGAAGGCCGCGTTGCTTAGTCCACGCGGCAAAGTATTGGAGAATGGAATGCCGCGATTCTTTCGGCGCCTTGCCGAAGGCGTGTTCGACCTGGACGATCTAAAGAAACGAACGCACGAGCTCGCGGACTTTGTGGTCGGGGCATCGCGTCATTACAAACTTGCGGCCAATCACATTATCGCGGTCGGCTACTCGAATGGCGCCAATATTGCCACGAGCATGTTGTTGCTTCGGCCGGAAATATTGCACGCCGCCATTCTATTTCGAGCCATGGTGCCACTTGTGCCCGACAAATTGCCGGACCTTTCTTCGGCACGCGTTTGGATCGGGGCGGGAAACGAAGATCCGATTGTTCTGACGTCCGAAGCTCAGCGATTGGTACAACTTCTGCGCAGCGCAGGAGCTGACGTGACGATTCATCTTCTCAATGCCGGTCACGGTCTGACGAATGGTGAAATCGAAATCGCCCGGGACTGGCTCAGGACGAAATTGTTTCCAGGCGAATCGGGCAATCGCAAGCAAAAGACGACGTGACATCGCGCGTGGAAATGGATGTAATCGGAACACCGTGATACTAAGCATCTACACCATAATTCACACGTTGATCAGCCTTGTGGGAATTTTTACCGGATTCGTCGTTCTGTTCGGACTGCTCGCCGGGAACGCCTCGACGGTTGGACCAAATGGTTTCTGATCACCACCGTCGCAACCAGCGTGACCGGGTTCGGTTTTCCGCTCCACCATTTCGGAGCGCCGCATGTGGTCGGCGTCATCTCGCTGATCGTCTTGGCAGTTACGATCTTCGCGCGCTACTCCCGTCAACTCGCTGGCTCCTGGCGTTGGATCTACGTGGTCACCGCCATGATTGCCCTTTATCTGAACGTCTTTGTTGGGGTCGTGCAGGCTTTTCAAAAAATGCCGGCGCTGAATGCATTGGCTCCCACACAGACCGAACCGCCGTTCAAGCTCACGCAACTTGTTGTTCTGGCGTTTTTCGTCTTGCTTACCATTGTTGCGGCGATCAGATTCCGGCCCGAACCGATCCGTGCGGTCTGACCGCCGACTTTTACTTCCTACTTTCTTGTCTGCCAGTCCGGCTCGGACTCAAAGAAACTTAATGAGCGCGTCGGTCGTTTCTTTTGGGCGCTCCTCCAAAATCCAATGACCGGTGTCTTTCAACACCACGACTGTGACATCGGTGGCGACCAGCTTCATTTGCTCTGCGAGGTCATTGCCCAACGATTTTTCGCCGCCAATCGACAACACCGGCATCGTCAATTTGTTCTGCGAAAGCTGCGCGAAGTCTTTCGCTAATTGCGGCCACGAAGCGAAGTAAGCCCACGCCGCGCGCATTCGTCCCGGTCGCGCGTAGGCTTCTGTATAAGCTTTCCGGTCCGCTGCGGGAATGGAGTGCGTCTTGTCGGCCGCAAAAACGTTCCAGAAATATTCGAAGTAAGTGCGCTCCCGTCCCTTCACCAACGCTTCGGGATATTCGCCGTTAAAACGAAAATGCCAGACATTCGGGGCGTTGTAGATCGCCTCCCATCCGGGCACGCCGGGAAGAAACGCATCCATCACCACAAGTTTTTCCGTTTCGGTGGGGAACTGCGTCGCATACGCGTACGCCACCATGAGACCGATGTCATGACCGACCACTCGCGCCTTTTCGACGCCAAGCGAGCGGACAAGTTCGTGAATCCGACTCGCGGAAGTCTTCATGTCCAGACCATTCGGTGGAATGGCCGAGTCGCCAATGCCCGGCAGGTCCGGCGCGATGACAGTAAACTTTTCCGCGAGCAACGGGATGATCGGCTTCCACATGCGGGAAGTTTCCGCGTAACCATGCAGCAGAATCACCGTCGGACCATGGCCCGCGGTCAGGTAATGCAATTGCACGCCATCGACCTCCGCCGTGCGCGACATGATGTTTTTGTCTGACGATTCGCCGTAAATCGGCACCGCGAACAAAGCAAACATGAAGACAGCCAGGATTGGATACAGCACACTTTTCATACGATCACCTTTTACTTCTTAATCCTTCCTTCTGCCTTCTTAATTCTCGAATCTTACCGACTCCACCACCTCGTGCATCTCGACTCGCGAAAGCTTTCGGAGTTGTCGATCTTAAAGCCAGTTCGGTGCGGTCGCCGCTGCGACAGCGTTGACATTGACGTCTACTTCTCGTTGCCCGCGTAGGGCAGAAACTCTTCGCGCACGATCTTCCCGTCCTTGACGGTATAGACGCCGACCTCCGACAACTGCATCCGCTTTTTCGAATTCTTGTCGGTCACATCCATATCGTATTGCACGACGAACCGGTCATGCGCCACGAACGGGCCGCTGACTTTCGCGCTGTGCACCTGCATGTTGTTCACCCACCAATCGGTCTTGGCGCGTACCGCGTCGATCCCGCGGCTCTCGGGCGAGCCGCTTTCCATCGCGCGTGCCTCAACGCTGACAATGTCCTTCGAATAAAGAGTATCGAGCGCTTCCTTCCAAGCTTGCTTGCGCGTGAGCTCAACAACTTTGTTTGCGACTTCCTGTGTGTTCATGCCTTCCTACTTGCCGAATATTCCCGCAACGTCAATTGCGGCCGACGCAGGACTTTCTCCATTAGATGTTGGACGTTGAACGTTGGATGTTTTCTGCATCACGCGATTCGCGTTCGCATCTTTCCAGCATAGCATTGCGAAGATGAAGGACCCGAACTCGCAATCGTTCGCCGTCGCGAAGTTTACCACGATGCATGAGGCAGGCTGCTTTGTCCTGCCCAATCCGTGGGAGGTGGGAACCGCTCTGTATCTGGAACATCTCGGCTTCGAAGCGCTCGCCACCACATCGGCCGGCTTCGCTTTTTCGCGCGGCAAACCAGATGGCGGAGTCCCACTCGACGAAATGCTCGCGCACATTGGCGAACTTGTTGCCGCGACGCCGCTCCCTGTGAATGCCGATTTCTTAAACGGGTTTGCCGACGAACCCGAAGACATTTCAACAAATGTGAAACTCTGCATCGAGAACGGAGTGGCTGGACTGTCGATCGAAGACAATTCTGGGAACAGCGCTGCGCCACTCTACGAAAAGAATTTAGCTGTCGATCGCATCCGCGCTGCGCGCAAAGCAATCGATGCTTCAGGAATTCCAGTCGTGCTGACGGGGCGATGTGAAGCGTGGCTCGTCAAAGCACCTGATCCATTCCGCGTGGCCCTCGATCGACTCGTCGCTTACGCCGAAGCCGGCGCTGATTGTCTTTACGCTCCCGGCGTAAAGAAGCCTGACGAGATTGCCGACATCGTAAAGGCGGTCGCGCCGAAACCCGTTAACGTTTTAGTATCCGGCTTCAATCGCGAGCTTTCGCTTTCCCAACTCGCCGATCTCGGTGTTCGGCGCATCTCCGTCGGCTCCGGTTTAGCCGCTGTCGGGTGGGACGCGTTCATCCGCGCCGCGCGCAGCATCGCAACGACTGGCCAGTTCGATAACGCTTTCGCAAACGCCATTTCCACCGCCGAGCTTAACGAAGTCTTCTCAAAGCGAGACTAATCCTGTTCTTGGACCATTCGACGTTGGATGTTGCTTGAGCCTAACCCGAGCGGAGTCGAATGGGTTGGGCGTTTGCTGCTTCGTTGCTGACCTCGGATCTCTGACTTCTGTCCTCTGACGCCTGAATATGCTCGCTTTTTTCGGTCGCAGTTGCTCTTCTTAGAACCCACGCAATGAGCATCATCGGAACAGTGGAAAGCCTTTGGCGTTATCCGGTGAAAAGTATGCGCGGCCAAGAGTTGGACGAGATGTTCGCGGGGTACGCGGGAGTCTACGGCGATCGCCTTTTTGCCTTCGAGAGTTCTGCCAGTCCAAAGGGATTTCCCTATCTGACCGGACGGGAACAGCGCGAGATGCTGCGGTATCGGCCTCGATTCCGTCATCCGGACAAGGCCGCCCGGCCTGTTAATTTGACCGAAGCGGAGAGCATGCCGCCCGGAGTGAATCCCGTCTCAGCCAATCCGGCCGAGCTAATGGTCGATGTAGAAACACCAGATGGAAAAACTCTCGCGATCGATAACCCTGCATTGATCGACATGCTCCGCGACGGTATCGACGCGAAGCACCAACTCACATTGCTTCGCTCGGACCGGGCGATGACAGATTGCCGTCCTTTGTCGCTCTTTGCCGTCCAATCGGCGACAAAACTTGGGGAGGAAACCGGCATCACCGTGGACAAACGGCGCTTCCGGGCAAACGTCTATTTGGACTTAACATCCTCGGAAGGCTTCGCCGAGGATGAGTTTGTCGGCCGCTCCCTGGGCATTGGATCGAAGGTGGTCATCTCGGTCCTTGAGCGTGATCCGCGCTGCATGATGATCACACTGGATCCCGATACGGGAGAAAAAGCGCCCGCCTTATTGAAGAAGGTCGCGCAAGCTCACAGTGGCATGGCCGGCGTCTATGGTGCCGTGCTAGTGGAAGGCACGTTGCGCAAAGGCGATCCCGTCGAGTTGCTAGGCTAGACCGCGCTTCCGATCCCTGTCCTCTGACTTCTACTCCCTACTTGTAATTTCTAATTTCTAACTGCCATGCATAAGCCTGACGATCGCAGCTTTATCGGGCATCCGCGCGGTCTCGGCTATCTCGCCTTCACCGAAGCTTGGGAACGCTTTTCTTACTACGGAATGCAATCGCTGCTCGTGCTCTACATGGTCAACAGACTGCTCTACCCCGGACACATCGAGCGCATCGCCGGGTTCGGTCCGTTTCGCCACCTGCTCGAGAGCATTTATCGCGGCCCGCTCTCGGTCCAGGCGCTCGCCTCGGCGATTTTCGGACTCTACACAGGTCTCGTTTATCTCACGCCGATCGGCGGCGGATTGATCGCCGACCGTGTGCTCGGACGCACACGCACAATCACAATCGGTGCACTGCTCATGGCGGCCGGGCATTTTCTGATGGCCTTCGACGTCACCTTCCTCGCCGCGCTGACTTGTCTTCTCGCCGGCGTCGGTTGCTTCAAAGGAAACCTCGCCAGTCAGGTCGGCGCGTTGTACGCGACCGGCGACAACCGGCGCGCGGACGCTTTTCAGATCTACTACATATTTATCAATGCTGGAGTAATCGCATCGCCGCTGATCGCTGGCACACTCGGCGAAGTTTACGGCTGGCATTACGGCTTCGGCGCTGCGGGCATCGGCATGCTCATCGGCCTGACGATTTATCTGTCCGGCCGGAAATGGCTCCCCGTCGATTCCCCTGTCGCCCGTAAGGCCAATCGCGCATCAAAAACCCCGCTCACGCATCGCGAACGAATGGCCATCGTCACGCTGCTCGTGCTTTTGCCGGTGCTGACGATCGCTGTCATTGGCAACCAGCAAATATTCAATGGCTATCTCGTGTGGGGCGAAAGAAGCGCGAACCTCATCTTCTTCGGTCGCAAGATGCCGACGACATGGCTG
>CATPAW010000020.1 GCA_955652255.1 uncultured Chthoniobacterales bacterium
ATCCGAATCGGCTCTACGCGTCGCAGACCAGCGCCTGGTTCGGACAGATCATTCAGCGCTCCGATGACGGGGGCAAAACGTGGATACAGCCGGGCACACCTCCGCGCGAGGCGACGACCACTCCCGACGGCATGCCCAAAGGCGAGAGCAACAAATTCATTTACGACACGTCCCCAGAAACCGGCAAACCGCTAACAACTCATCAGTGGTACGACGGCACACAGCATCCGTGGGAATTCAAACGCGTCTGGCATCTCGAACCGTCGCTGACCGATCCGGACACCGTCTACGCCGGTATTGAAGACGCCGCTTTATTCAGCTCGAGCAACGGCGGCGAGACGTGGCAGGAATTCGCCGGATTGCGCGCTCACGGCTACGGACCTCGCTGGCAGCCGGGCGCGGGCGGGATGTGTCTGCATTCGATTCTTCTCGATCCGAAAAATCCAAAACGAATGTTCATTGCGATCTCCGCGGCGGGCGCGTTCCGCACCGATGACGGCGGCAAAACCTGGCGTCCGATCAACCACGGACTGCATTCGCAATACATTCCCGATCCGAAGGCGGAGGTCGGTCACTGCGTTCATCATATCGCGATGCATCCGTCGCGTCCGAACACGTTGTTCATGCAAAAACATTGGGACGTGATGCGCAGCGATGACGCCGGCGATTCGTGGCAGGAAGTGAGCGGGAATTTGCCGAGCGATTTCGGATTCCCGATCGACATTCACGCGCACGAGCCGGGCACCATTTACGTCGTCCCGATCAAGAGCGACTCCGAGCATTTCCCGCCCGATGGGAAGTTGCGCGTGTATCGCAGCCGGACCGGCGGCAACGAGTGGGAGGAACTGACGAAAGGTCTGCCGCAACGCGATTGCTACGTGAATGTGTTGCGCGACGCGATGACAGTTGATTCGCTCGATCCGTGCGGCGTGTACTTCGGAACCACGGGCGGCCAGGTTTACGGATCATCGAATGCCGGCGACACGTGGAATCCGATTGTCCGAGATCTTCCGGCCGTTCTGTCGGTCGAGGCCCAGACGCTGCCATGAGAAAGAGATGAATTGCACAAAAGTTAACGAAGAAAATGAAGGAACGAAAATCCCGTTCGATTCCTGCATGCTGCCGCCTCCGTTTTCGTTACCTTCGTTGTCTTCTGTAAAACAAGGTCTTTGAGATGATCCGCGTTGTCCTCCCGCATCATCTGCGCACGCTGGCGCGTGTCGCCGACGAAGTGCAAGTCGATGTTAACGGTCGCGCTACGGCGCGATCAGTTCTAGACGCGCTCGAGGCAAAGTATCCAGCTCTGCACGGAACGATTCGCGATCACGTAACGCAACAGCGCCGGCCGCTGGTGCGGTTCTTTGCCTGCGGAGAGGACCTGTCGCATGAATCGCCAGACTCTCCCATACCCGACGCTGTCGCGAAAGGCGCCGAGCCGTTCTTTATCATAGGCGCAATCGCAGGAGGCTAAGCAGTGATGAGCAAATCTTTCGAAAGCTCGCGCGCGCCCGAACCGGTCGGCGCGTTCCCGCACGCCAAGCGTGTAGGCAATTTGCTGTTTCTTTCCGGGATCGGACCGCGCGTGCGCGGCAGCAAAGAAATTCCGGGCGTGACGCTTGATTCCGCTGGCAACGTCGTCAGCTACGACATCGAAGCGCAATGTCGCGCGGTTTTCGAAAACGTTCGGCTCGTGCTGGAAGACGCCGGCGCGACGTGGCAGGACATCATAGACGTCACGGTCTTCCTCACCAACATGAAGAAAGATTTCCCGATCTACAATCGCCTCTACGCCGAACATTTTGCCGGACCCGGCAAACCAAACCCGACGCGCACGACGGTTGAGGTCACCGCGCTACCCACGCCGATCGCAATTGAACTCAAAGTCATCGCGGCGGTCGGATAAACGAAGACGTGAGGGCTGCGCCATTTCGCGTCATCGCGGCAGATCACACCGGAGTCACAGTTTCAAACCTCGAACGGTCGCTCGCCTTCTGGCAGGATGTTCTCGGTTTCGAGCTTTCTCATCGGGCCCATCATACCGGCGATCTGGCCAGTGAAGTCACCGGAGTGCCCGGTGCTGACATCTCGATCGCCGTTCTCAAAGGCCATGGTCACAAAATTGAGTTGCTGGAGTACCTCGCTCCAGCCAACCGCAAACATGTCGATCTTAGACCTTGCGACGTCGGTTCAGTGCATGTTGCGTTTACCGTCGATAATCTCGACGCAGTGCTAAGCGCGATAGTGGCGTCCGGTTGGGGCGCGGCTGGCAAACCTCAAACCCTCAAATCTGGTCCGAACGTTGGTAAACGCGTAATCTACGTTCGCGACCCCGACGGGACAACAATTGAGTTCATGCAGCCGCCGAGATAGACGCTGTCATCCTGAACCGTCTTCTGAATTGAACGTTGGACGTTGACAGTTGAGCGTTGGACGTTTGCTGCTGATTTATGTCAAGGACTTTCTCCGCTGACGAAGAATTCGCACAAAAACTCGATGCCGAGGATCCGCTGCGTTCGTTCCGCAACAAATTTCACGTCCCGCTCGGCAAAGACGGCTCTTCTCTCATTTACTTCGCCGGCAATTCGCTCGGCCTGATGCCGAAAGCGGCGAGGCAAATCGTCGAACAGGAGTTAGACGATTGGGCGAAGCTTGGAGTAGACGCCCATCTCGAGGCGAGGACTCCTTGGTACTCGTATCACGAGACGTTGCGCGAGCCGACGGCGCGTCTCGTCGGCGCGAAACCGAGCGAGGTCATCTGCATGAATAGCCTGACGGTGAATCTTCACCTGATGATGGCCACGTTTTATCGCCCCACGAAATCGCGCTTCAAGATTCTGATGGAAGAACCGGCCTTCCCTTCCGACACGTATGCGATCAAATCGCAGATCGTCCATCATGGACTCGATCCGAAAGGCGCGCTTATGCTGGCGCGTCCGCGCGAAGGCGAATACACCGTGCGAACGGAAGACATTGTCGATCTTATCGAGAAGCACGGCGATCAATTGGCCGTGGTGCTGATCGCCGGCATAAACTTTTTCACCGGTCAGTTATTCGACATCGAAAAAATCACGGCCGCAGCGCAGAAACGTGGCATCACTGTTGGTTTCGATCTTGCCCACGCGGTCGGCAATGTCCCGTTGGCGCTGAATGATTGGAACGTCGATTTCGCCGTGTGGTGCTCATACAAATATCTCAACGCCGGCCCCGGCGCGGTGGCAGGCGCGTTCGTGCACGAGCGGCATGCGACCAACCGCGAGTTGCCGCGCCTGGCCGGTTGGTTTGGAAACGATCCGAACACGCGGTTCCGATTGCACCTCGAGCCCGAGTTCATCCCCGTGCCATCGGCCGACGGCTGGCAGATCAGCAATCCGCCGGTCCTCTCGATGGCACCGCTGCGCGCTTCGCTGTCGATCTTCGATGAAGCCGGCGGAATAGAAGCGCTGCGCGCCAAGTCGATCAAGCTAACCGGCTATCTCCAGTTCCTGATCGAGTCCAAACGCCCGTCCAATGCCGGTGCGGCTCGCATCTCGGACAGCTACACCGTCATCACGCCGCGCGAGACGGACGCCCGCGGCTGTCAAATGTCGATCTTAGTCCACGAACATCCGAAAGAGTTATTCGGCAAACTCGAAGCAGCAGGCGTAAAATGCGATTTCCGCGAGCCGAACGTGATCCGCACCGCGCCGACACCGCTCTACAACACGTTCCACGAAGTCTGGCGATTCGCGACGATTCTGGCCGCGCATCAGTGAAAGCGATGCTTGATACTAGACTCCGAACGCTCGATTGCTCGCTTGCTAGTGCGGATGCCGTTTTCTTTATTGCTGACAAACTCAACAGAGCAACTCTTTGACGCAGTTAATCAGGCCCTGAACCGGAAAAGGTTTCACCAGGTACTTCACGCCATGTTTGTTGAGAAAGAGAGCGATATTAGGATCGGTCGCGAAGCCGGTGATAAAGATGAACCGGTCTGCGAGCGTCGGCCTCATTTGCTTCGCCTTGAGATAAAACTCATCACCGCGCAGACGCGGCATCTTTAGGTCGCAGACCACGGCGTCGTACTCGTGCGTTTTTAGCTTGAGGAGGGCTTCCTCGCCGTCGAAAGCGACGTCGACGAAAAAATTCTCCTCCGCCAGGATCCACTGCAAAGCCGAGGCGAGTTGTTGGTGGTCATCCACCACCAAAATGGCTTTCAGCTCGAGAGTGTTGACGTGGGGCTGAATCTCGTCTGATTTGGGCTTAAATTTCTTTGTCACGATTGCGTTGGTTAAGCAGTCGTGATGCCAGTCGCGTCAGAAGTTCGCCCCGGCGAATCCGTTTTTCGGCGGATCAGAGGTCAGAATCAGAGTTCCTCTTCGGCCTCAAATGAACTAATCACTAATAACCATCTATGAAATACGCCATTATCATCGCCCGACTGCTGCTCGGGCTCGTCTTCGCCGTCTTCGGGTCCAACGCCTTCCTGCACTTCATTCCGATGCCGCCAATGCAAGGCCAGGCCGGCGCGTTCATCGGAGCGCTGATCAACAGCGGCTACATTTACGTCATCGCACTGCTTCAGGTCGCCGGCGGCCTGCTCTTGCTCCTCGGGCGCTTCATCCCGCTCGGGCTCACGCTGCTTGGCCCCGTGATCGTGAACATCATGCTCTATCACATCTTTCTTGATCCG
>CATPAW010000021.1 GCA_955652255.1 uncultured Chthoniobacterales bacterium
CACCGCGCACCACGAGCTCGGGCACGGCTACTATTTCAAAGCTTATACGCGCCCGGAAGTTCCGTACTTGTTGCGACTTGGTGCCGCTCCCGGATTTCACGAAGGCGTCGGCGAATTGATCGCGCTTGCCTCCAGTCAGGTGCCGTATTTGCAATCGCGTGGTGTTTTGCCGCCCGACTTCAAAGCGGACAAAACCGCGTTCCTGCTCGATGACGCGCTCGCCCGCTCGATCCCGTTTATTTATTTCTCCTGCGGTGTCATGCCGCATTGGGAAGCGGACATTTACGCGCACAATCTTCCGGCCGATCAATGGAACGCGCGCTGGTGGAAATATGTGAGCGAAATGCAGGGCGTTGAGCCGCCGTCGCCGCGCGGCGAAGAATTCTGCGATGCCGCGACCAAGACTCACATCAACGATAATCCAGCCTACTATTACAACTACGCGTTTGCGACCGTGTTTAAATTCCAATTGCACGATTACATCGCTCGCAAAATCCTGCATCAACCGCCGCAATCATGTAATTACGCCGACAATAAGGAAGTCGGCGCGTGGTTGAACAACATTTTGAAAAAAGGCGGCACGGAAGATTGGCGCAAAGTTCTGAAGGAAGCGACCGGCGAAGATATTTCCACGCGCGCGATGGCCGATTACTTTAAACCGCTCATGAACTGGCTGGAAGAACAAAACAAAGGCCGCCAAATTGGCTGGGAATAGATTCAGAGATCAGAAGTCAGCGGTCAGTTGTAAACTCCGCCGTCTTCAGCGGAAATCAGTGGAAATGCCGCCGGGACGGCGGCCACTATCGCCGCGAACGTGATTGTCGATCTTTCAATTCCAGAAAATAAGCGACGACGTTTGGTTTGAAGTAGAAATACCAGGCAGACGCGCCACCAAACACCGAAGCGTTTATGATCGCGCGCCACATGATCGCGTGATGAATCAGGTTGAGCACGCCAAGGATCGACGCGTAAACAATAATCAAGCCAAACATCGCAATCACTAGATGACGCGACCACGCTCGTTGTGAGGCAAGACCGTAGGAGATGAGCGCCATCAAAACGCCGATGACGCCGACAAGTGGCGCAGCGATGTGTAACCATTCGCCACGCGTGACGCGCTCGCCACCCATGATATGGGGACCGATGTCGTAAATCGCGAGCAAGATCGACAAGTACATGGCGACGGAGGCCAAAGCTGCAAACCAGGTCAGCAATCGGATCGCGAACGGTTTCCTTAATTTTAGCACTGGATGGTAACTAAGCGCTGATCGCCCGGAGATAACGCTGCGCCGATCGCGACACCGCAGCTTTGGCGTCGGATAAGACATTTGCTTTCCACCATCCGCCGTAAATTTGATCGAACAGGAATGGTTCGATCGATTCAAGAATACGATGGATCGCAGCCGGCCCGAGCGGAATCAGATTCGGGTAGCTTCGCATGAAGCTGACGTAACGGCAGTCTTGCACCACCGTGATGATGTCGCCGGTGAGTAGTAACGCGCCCTTTCCGTTCGCGCCAGCGGACCAGTGCAGCACCGTGCCACCTTCGAAGTGTCCGCCGCAATTGATCAACGTGATCCCATCCCAAAGTGGCAAGATTGTTCCTTCCCAAAACTGGATACGCGAACTTTTGCGCATGACCCATTGTCGATCTTTCGCATGCAAAAAGATTTGCGCGTCAAAATGGTCGGCCCATTCGACCATCGACGAGTAAAAGTGCGGATGCGAAATCGCGATCGCGCGGATACTCCCGCGCGCGTTCACTTCGGCGATCGTTTTGTCGTCCAGCAATGAAATGCAATCCCACAACAGATTTCCAGATGGCGATTGCAGCAACAATGCGCGCTGGCCGATGGCAAATTCCGGCTCGGTGCCGATACCGAGAAGTTGCGGCGCTTCGTCTTCGAAGCGGTTGTGATGATCAGCAGCAAGTCGTTCGAGCGTCGTCCACTGCTGGCCGCCATAATGAACAAATTGCCGTTCATCTTCACAGATCGGGCAGCGCGTCGGAGGTTCCGCCGTCTCATTGACCTGCGTTCCGCACTGCATGCAGATAAAATTTTCCATCGCGCCCTGAACTTACCGCTCAAAGAGATGAAGGAAAATTTTTGCGTCGAGTGGTGGAGGGTGCCGCGCTGTCGGCGCCCAAATGTTAAGGACACGACCCATTCGACAAGCTCAGGGTAGGCTCCGCGTGTCCCTCCATGTCGCAAACGTTCGGTTTCCCGACGCTGTAGGGACGCTGCTAGCGTCCCGTGGTTCGGAAGCAAGCTGCTTCCCCTACAGGTAAGACTCCAACCGCGGTCGCGATTTTTAACTCGCCCTCGCGTTGCAAATGAAAAGCCAAAGTAAAAGTACTAGCGACATACGGTTATTCCTTGTGACGAATGGAGCCGGCGCCGGTGATGTGTTTTTCAATTGTTGGCGGATTGCCGGAATAAGTCACGTCGCCCGCGCCGGTGATGGAGACTATCAGAGCATCGGTCGCCAAGACGTAGGCGCTAGCCGCCCCGGTCGTGGAAATTTCCACCGTCTTCGCCTGTAAACCTTTAGCGTGTAAATCGCTTGCGCCGGTCATGTCGGCCAGTAACTGTTCGACGTTTCCATCGACCGTCACGTCGGAGGCGCCGGTCGTTTGCACGTAAAACTTGGGCCCGGCCACGGCTTTCGCAATCAGATCGACCGCGCCGCTCAACTCCGCACCATCTAAATTCGCGCTCGATACGCTAATTTTGATTCCGCGGGTGGGCCTGAGGCGGTCGCGCGTCCGCGTTCGCAATCGAAGCGTTTTGCCTGAAACCTGAGTGTCGATGTGCTGAAGTAGGTTTTCATCTGTGGTGATGCTCAGTACCGGCGCGCCGCTGTGCCATTCGATCGTTAATCCGCCGGAGGCAGCGATTTCGTTAAATTCGGTTATCACTCGCTGATCCGTCACGATATGACCGTTGCCTCTGATCCCGATCCAGTCACAGGCACTGAGCAGAAGGCTGACCGCGCCGATTGTGAAAATGCCAATCTGTTTCATGAGAAGCTCCTTTCCGATACGATGCGCGCTGGTGGTGCTTTGGATTCAAGAAAATCCGTAGTCGGTGCAGAGGCGCTCGCCGCGGCGAGCGCAGGCAGCGGCATTTATTGCGGCTGAGGACTCCGAAAGCGTTCGCGAGCAGACAGCCGCTACTACAGCACTTTACTTTGTGATCTTGAGCTTTGCCGTGTCGGCCAGTTCGGCGTCGAGATAAAATTCCACCCGGTAATCGCCGGGCGTCCATCCAGTGTCCGGCCGCCCCAGGGTGAAAGTGCCGTGCGCATCCCGGCTGTCGGCGATCGTGGTGGCTTCATCGATGGTGTAATCGGGAGGAACATCGGCTACCTTCTCCGCGATCCACACGACGCGGATCTTTGCCTGGTCGCGCAGACCTCGCCCCTGCCAGCGCGCATATATTTTCGGTGTGTCCGCCCGGAATTGATTTGTCGATTCACCAATCGGCACTTTCCCGACCGTCACGGAAATTTTCTTCGGCGGCGGTACCGGTTTCACCTCTGGCCTCGGCGCAATCTTCGGCCGTTCCTTTAGTCCCAGCGAAATGCGGCGCAACAAACCGCCGTCCGGCATTTTTATTGTTGTTACATCCTTGACGATCCCGGTGCCGTTGGCGAACCAGCGATCGATCGTCATGCGCATCGGCTCGGTCTGCTCTCCGTGAATATGGAAGGCGCGAAACTTTCCGGCCGGCAGATCGACATCTTCCTCGGGCAGGACCTTATAATGCTGGTGCACATTTGCATCGGCCACTTTGCCGTCGAATTCCCAGGTCGCGCCGGGCTTGAGCGGCGCGGCAATCATGGTTTGGGCCGGATCAAGTTTGGTTAGCTCGCCATATTGATCGACGCGGGCCGCGCAAAAAATTCCGTGCTCATCCACTGTCATGAGGTCGGTGCTCGTGATCACTCCATCGCGGATCATTTCGAATTTCAGCAAAATTTTGCCATCCACTTCCTGCGTGCCGGTGATTCGATAAGCCGCCAGCCGATGAACTTTTCCGTCGGGCCCAGGCTTCGCGTCGGAAAAGCTGAACTTTTTGCCCGCCTCCTGCGTCATCTCGTAGAGCCACGTCGTTCCGTCCGCCGTTGGAACTAATTCTTCGCCGGACGCGAAGATTAGTGGAATGGCCGCAAGCACCAGGCTGACAATCTTCTGCATGCGGGGGACGCTAGAAAGCGGGCGTAGATCGGTCAACCCGTCGTCGTCTGCAACTCCCGGCGTCCTTTTTGGCTTGGGTGTTCGCGCGATTTTTCGCAACGTCATGATACTCCTCCGTGTCGGGGGCGCGTCAGATGTCCAATTTCATTCGATCACCTTGTGACGAAGCTGTCATTCGCTCGAGGGCCGCAATTGCGCCCTGCGCCAGAGCTTCCGGGCGATGGATTCTCGCTGCTGCAATTCTTGGCTCGAGCATGGCGTTTATCGACGGCACCGTGGTCAACGTCGCGCTGCCCGCTTTGCAATCGAGTTTGAGCGCCACCGTTGTCGATGTTCAATGGGTGGTCGAAGCCTACTCACTCACGCTCTCCGCATTCCTGCTCATGGGCGGCGCGCTCGGAGATCGATACGGCCGGCGTCGCATCTTTGTTGTTGGAGTGGCGCTTTTTTCCTTTGCTTCAGCGTGGTGTGGAGCTTCCGCTAACATTCGTCAACTAATTCTGGCACGGGCTCTCCAGGGCATCGGAGCGGCTCTGCTTGTCCCCGGAAGTCTCGCCATCATCAGCGCCTCCTTTCGCGACGAAGATCGCGGGCGTGCCATTGGCACATGGTCCGGGTTCACTGCAATCACGGCAGCGATTGGCCCAGTTATCGGCGGCTGGCTGATCGAACATATTTCGTGGCGCATGGTTTTCTTTATTAACCTGCCTCTCGCGATCATCGTGTTATTGATTTCATTTTATCGCGTCCCGGAAAGCCGGGATGAAAAAGACAGGGAGCGACTTGATTGGCTAGGTGCGCTGGTCGTAACCATCGGTCTCGGATCGCTCGTCTACGGTTTAATCGAATCTTCGCGCCTGGGGTTTGGCCACGTCGCGGTCCTGACGGCGCTAATCGGTGGCGCCGCTCTCTTGCTCGCATTCTTGTTCGTCGAAGCGCGGGCGCGCAATCCCATGTTACCGCTCACCCTCTTCCGTTCGCCTGATTTTGCCGGCGCGAATCTGCTCACACTTCTTTTATACAGCGCGCTCGGCGGTACGCTTTTTTTCCTGCCGCTGAATTTGATCCAGGTTCAACGTTACTCAGCCACTGCCGCCGGCGCGTCCCTGCTTCCTTTTGTTTTGATCATGTTTTTTCTGTCACGATGGTCCGGTGGTTTGGTGCAACGTTATGGAGCGAAACTTCCGCTGGTCATCGGTCCAATCATCGCGGCGACCGGCTTCGCTCTCTTTATCGTGCCGGGAGTGGGAGCCGATTACTGGACCAAAGTTTCTCCTGCGATTGCCGTGTTGGGCATCGGCATGGCGGTGAGCGTCGCACCGCTCACCACGACCGTCATGAACGCGGTCCCGCGCAATCGCGTTGGGGTCGCCTCGGGAATCAACAATGCCGTCTCGCGCGCGGCCGCGCTGCTCGCGATCGCCGTCCTCGGCATCGTGATGTTGAATGCATTCAATCGCTCGCTCGACCAGCATTTGTCCAAAGTTCAAATGCCCGCCACCACACAGCATTCGTTGGACGACCAAAGAATCAATCTAGCCGCGGCGACGCTTCCGAAAGAGATCGCGCCATCCATGCACGAGATGTTGCGTAACGCAATCGACGAATCTTTCGTGCACGGTTTTCGCACGGTCACGTTGATCGGTGCCGGGCTCGCGCTCGCGAGCGCAGTTGCATCCTTATTGTTTATTAGCGGCCATCCCAAATCTCGGCAAGATCCGTGACGCGATGAAAAATTCGGCTGACCGCGCTTCTGTGCAGAAATCGATGTCGCCGAACTGGGCGGCGCCGGGCAGCTCCTTCAAAAGAAAAAACGCTCTCGAAGGAGCAAGACAAATCGAAGGAGCTGGGCGACCCAGCCGATTGACCCAATTGGCTGCCATTTGTTGGGCGCGACGCGGGTCGATCTTGAGGATGTCGATCTTGTGCGGAACCGCGTGCGCGCAGGACGCATTCGCGCGGGATTTGCCGTCCGCTTCAAAGCACGTCGTGCTGGTTGTTTGGGATGGAATGCGCCCCGATCTCGTGAGCGAAACAAACAGCCCAACGCTTTGGAAGCTGGCCAGAGACGGTGTCGTCTTTCGCAATCATCATTCAGTTTATCCGAGCGCGACCAATGTGAACGGCGCGGCGCTCGTCACCGGCGTTTATCCCGGGCGCAGCGGAATCATTGCGAACCACGAATATCGGCCGGAGATCGACAACAAGAAGATAATCGACGTCGAAGATCCGGCGGTCGTGCGCAAAGGCGACGAGATTTCCGGTGGAAAGTACGTCGCGCTGCCGACAATTGCCGAACTTGTCCGCGCGGGTGGCCGGCAAAGCGCAATTGCCACGGCGAAAACCGTTGGTCTTTTGCAAGATCGACATCTCGATCCAACGCGCGACAAAAATTCCGCGGCGCTTTTCGCTGGTCAGATACGCTCGCCCGAAGCGCTTTCGTCCATCGTGTCGCTGCTCGGCCCATTTCCGGCTTCCGGCTTTGCGCAGAAGGATTCTTGGACCACCAAAGCGCTAACCGACGTTTTTTGGAAGGATGGCGTCCCGCCGTTTTCGCTTTTATGGCTGAGCGAGCCGGACGCAACTCAACATGAAACCGCGCCCGGATCGAAAGCGGCGCGCGCCGCGATCAAATCTGCCGACGACAACCTCGCTGCGGTTTTGGCGGCGTTAGATCGACCCGCCTTAGGCGGACTAAGATCGACAACCGACATCTTCGTTGTTTCAGATCATGGTTTCTCGACCATCGAGCGCGCAATCGACTTGCGAAAAATTTTGAAAGACGCTGACTTCGACGCCGTGACCAAGTTCACGAGCGAACCGAAATCGGGCCAGGTCATGCTTGCTGGCAACGGCGGCACTGTTTTGTTTTATGTCCTCCAGCACGACGCAGCAGTGATTCAGCGTCTGGTTGAATTTTTGCAGCAGTCCGATTTCGCCGGCGTCATTTTTACGCGCGACCAGTTGCCGGGAACGTTCGACTTCGAAGCCGCC
>CATPAW010000022.1 GCA_955652255.1 uncultured Chthoniobacterales bacterium
CCAAATTCGACAAGCGCATCGTCGCCGGATGTCGAAAGTTTGCGTCAGCAGGTGCAGGCGCTGACCGAAACGGTGAAGACGTTGCAGCGACAAGTGAAGGATCAACAGACAACTATCGATCGAGTCAATCAGCAGAACGGCTCGGCTACCGAAAACGTTGAGTCGTCAGTCGCAGCGGCGGCTTCGCCATCGCCAGCCGCCAGTGCGCCGCCAACACGTTTCGCGACGGAAGATGCGTCCGTTGTTCCATCGACATCGAATGCTCCGACGGCTCCGTCCGGTCCCAGCGTGAACGCAAATGGAACCGCGACGTCCGGATCTTTTCCAACCACCGACACATCGGTCGTTTCATCGGCGCCGGAGACATTTTCCAGCACTGGAACTGGCGCTTCCTTGACTCAACCGATCTCCATCGGTGGCGGCAAGAATTACATGAACATTTCTTTTGACGGAATGTTCGCCCTCGCATACTCAAGCGCGCGCGATCTCGACCACGTCGAAGTCGGCGACCACGATCCGCAACAGCGCGGATTCAATGCGCGCAACATCGAGCTCGCGTTCGATGGCGCGGTCGATCCCTACTTCGAAGGTTTCGCCAACATTGTTTTCAAGCTCGACAACGACAATCAAACCGAAGTCGAAGTCGAGGAGGCGTTCCTGCAAACGACGAGCCTGCCCTTCAACCTGCAAGTCAAAGCCGGACAGTTCTTTTCTGCCTTCGGCCGGATTAATCCAACCCATCCGCACACCTGGGACTTTGCGGACGCGCCGCTCGTGCACGGCCTCTTACTTGGGCCGGACGGTTTGCGCGGTGTGGGCGCGCAAATTTCCTGGATCGTGCCAGTGCCGTGGTACTCGCAACTGATTCTCGCCGTCCAAAACGGACGGGGCGGGACGGGATTTTCGTTTCGCAATCCCGGCGACAACGGAATGTTTTTCGATCGGCGAACAACCGATCGCGAACTGCGCGGGTTGCAAGATTTCGTTTGGATTCCGCGCTGGGAAAATTCGGTCGATCTTAGTCCAACCCAAGTGGTACTGGCTGGAGTTTCAGGCGCGTTTGGGTCGAACGAGACTGGCGCGAATTCGCGGACCCAAATTTACGGCGCGGATCTTCTCTACAAATGGAAAAGCGCGAACGCCGAGGGCGGTTTCCCGTTCGTGAAATGGCAAACCGAATTCATGTATCGACGGTTCGAAGCTGGCCGTGGCATGAACGAATCGTTTCCGATCGCGGAAACGTTTCACGATTGGGGACTTTATTCGCAGGTGCTTTGGGGGTTCAAAAAAGGATGGGTCGCCGGGGTTCGCGGCGATTATTTCGACGCCGAGGATTCCAGGTTCACCGACGACATCGATCGACAATCCCGGTCGCGCATCTCGGCGAACCTGACCTGGTATCCAACCGAGTTCTCGAAAATCCGATTGCAATATAACCACGACTTTATCGACAACTCGTTTTTCCTCGCTGGGCGCGACGTCGATTCTGTTTTCCTTCAGTTTGAATTCATTCTCGGCGCCCACGGGGCCCATAAATTTTAAATGATGAAAAAAATCCTTCTGATTCTGTCCTTAACTGTTGCGTGTGCTTTGACAGCGCACGCGAAGCTCAATGTTGTAGCGACACTTCCCGACTTCGGCTCGCTCGCGCGCGAAATTGGCGGAGACAAGATCGACATAGTCGTCCTCGCTAAGGCGACCGAGGATCCGCACTTTGTCGATGCGCGCCCAAGCTTTGTTGTTTCTCTGCGCAACGCCGACGTGTTGATCGACGGCGGGGCCGAGCTGGAGATCGGCTGGTTACCGCCGCTTCTGCAAAATGCGCGTAATCCGAAAATCGAGATCGGCAAACCCGGACGTATTCAGGCGTCGCAAGGAATTTACCTGATGAACGTGCCAACGAACGTCACTCGCGCGGCCGGCGACGTTCACGCGCTGGGCAATCCGCACTTCACGGTCGATCCGATCATTGCCAAAGCGATAGCGCAACACATCGCGCAATCGTTTGCTGCCCTCGATCCGCCGAACGCGGCATTTTACGACGGCAATTACAAAAAGTGCGAAGCGACCATTAACGCGAAACTGCAAGAATGGGGCGCGGCCATGTTGCCGTTCAAGGACCAGCATGTCGTTGCTTATCACGATTCGTGGCCGTACTTCGCGCATCGATTCGGCATTAACATCGACATCTTCCTCGAACCCAAACCCGGGATCCCGCCTTCGCCCTCGCATTTGACCGAAGTGATCGCGCAAATGAAAGCGCAGCATGTGAAAGCGGTGATTGTCGAGCCGTATCACGACCGGCGCATTGCCGAAAAAGTGGCGAGCGCGACCGGAGCGAAAGTGGTGGAGTTCTCGCAATTTCCTGGAGGAATTCCGGGAACCGACACCTACGTGAAATTAATCGATACGCTCATCTCGCGGCTTGCGGCTGCGCTCAAATAATATGTGGGAAGTAATGTTGTGGCCGATCGTGGCCTGCGTTCTTTTGCCGTGGCTGCTGGTCTATCTCGGTCTTCACGTCGTCCAACGCGGCATCATCTTCATCGACATCGCGATGGCACAAATGGCGTCGCTCGGGATTTGTCTGGCCGTTTTGTTGCATCTCGATCTTGAGACCTGGACCACATTCGGGATCGCGCTCGCCTTCACTTTAGTTGGCGCAGCGATCTTTTCGGTGACGGGAAAACGCGCGAGCCAGATTCCGCAGGAAGCGGTCATCGGAATTTCTTACGTCGTAGCAGCCGCCGCGGCGGTGTTGTTATTGAGTCGCGCCGCGGAAGGCGATGAAGAAATCAAAAACATGTTGATCGGTAATATTCTCCTGGTAACACCGCGCGAAGTTTGGGAAAGGTTCGCGCTTTTCGCCGCGGTCGGGATTTTTCATTTCGTTTTCCGCAGAAATTTTCTGCTCGTTTCGTTCGATCGCGATGGTGCTTACCAAAAAGGTTTACGCGTCCGCTGGTGGGATTTTCTCTTCTACGCCGTCTTCGGCCTGGTCGTGACAAGCTTCGTTCGCATCGCCGGCGTTTTGCTCGTCTTTAGTTATCTGATTGTCCCAGCGGTTTGCGGAATCAATCTGGCGACGAGAATCAGTC
>CATPAW010000023.1 GCA_955652255.1 uncultured Chthoniobacterales bacterium
GATTATCCTTAAGGTTTACCCAATTATTAAACGGGCGGAGCGCATCAATTGATGCACGGTCCGCGGCGCGCGAACTTCGCAAAGTTCGTTCAAGCAATTTGCAAGCACTTTGCGACGCCGCCGGAAACTCCGCCTCCTCCAGCCGGAAACGGACCCGTCTCGAACCGCCGGCCGCGACAGTCAAACAACGAAGCAACGAAATTACAAAATCACGCATCATTGTTCCGAAGAATCTGAATTGCCGTGGAAAGCCGCCGCCCGGATGATCGAAGAAAATTTCCGACATCTCCTCGTGAATATGACTCGCGCCGAGGATGATTGCAAGCGGCCACAAGATGCCGATCTTAGCGCCGGATCCAGTCGTCGCGCAGCGAATAGAGGCGCGACTTGAGATATTGTTTCGGACGCTCTAGGCGAACTGGTTTGAGAAAATAACGCAAGGCGCGCCGGCTCAATTTTGGTTCGTAGCCAAATTGCGGCATGAGATCGCGGCAATGCCATTCCACCCAGCCAATTTCGGCATGTGACAATTGCCGCTCCCAGCGCGTCGCTGGCTCAGTGCTAATTTGTGAAAAGTCAACGCCTGCGGCTGAATTTCCCGACCAGAAACGGCCGACCTTTGTCGGTTTGAGAACGGTCTCGGGATGGAAACCGATTTCGAGATAATCACAAACTTTTTGCATCGACATGGAAGGATCGGCCACAAGCTGCTCGTACGGAATTACCAAACCGGAGATCTCGCCATCGCGGACGCGCTTTGCCAATTTCGCGGCGACGCGCCAATGCGCGATGACGTAGTAAACCGAGAAGCGTCTCGTCTTTCGCGTTTTTTCCAGCGCGATTTGCGTCGCCAGGATCGCGCGCGGATCGCGCATCGTGACCAGAAGTTTGGCGTGCGGATAACGGGCGAAGATTGCTGGAATATGATTGCGGTTCGCCGGCGTCTTCTCGATCCAGCGCTTGATCCCGCCGAGCGGAATATCGAACGTCGCAGCGTACGATTCGGCCATGAGTGCAAGCAAATCCCGCTCTGCATTCGCGGGATCGAAGGCAACGCGTTCAAAAGTTTCGAGGAATTTCTGCTGTGGGAAACCGGTATATTCGTGTTCTCTCCACTTCGGTTCACCGCCGAACAAAACGCGCGAGAACGATTGTCTGGTGAGATAATCAAACTGCACACGCCGGCCGCGCTCGCCATATTTTGTGAGCACAGTTGGAAAATAGGCTGTCTCTTGCTGGAGAACGAGCAACTCAGGATGCCCGTCGAGCAGTGAAGCCAACAAAGTAGTGCCGGATTTCGCCTGGCCGGCGATGAAACAGGCGCGCTGCTCGAAAGGCAATTGCAAGATCGACATGTTCATTTCGCGCGACCCGAACCAAGAAACCAATCGATAAAGCGCGGCAACCCGTCGCTCAATCGGGTCGATGGATCATAACCGAGCAATTTCCTGGCTTTTGAAACGTCCGCGCAAGTCAACGGCACATCGCCAGGTTGTTCAGGCAACCGGTTGATCTTCGCTGTTTTGCCGAGCGCATTTTCAATCGCTGCAATCAAATCTTTGAGCTGGATGGTTTCGTTTTCGCCGAGATTGAAGATGTCGAACAAGGGTCCGCCGTAATCGAGCGCGGCGACGGTTCCCTGAATGATGTCGTCGATGTAAGTGTAATCGCGTCGCGTGGACCCGTCGCCGAACTGATCGATCGGTTGACCCGCATAAGTTCTTCTGGTGAACTGATGAATAGCCAGATCGGGCCGTTGTCGCGGACCGTAAACCGTAAAGTAACGGAGCGCGACGACGCGCATTTGGTAGAGATGCGAAAAAGTGGAGCAGAGGAATTCGCCAGCGATTTTCGTCGCCGCGTACGGACTGATTGTCTGGGTAAGATGTTGATCTTCGGAAAAGGGCACCGTTTTTGAAATGCCGTAAACCGATGAGCTCGAGGCGAAGATGAATCGTTCCACTCCGGTCATACGCGCAGCATCGAGGAGATGCAATGTGCCGTTGACGTTAGTGTCGTAATAAAGTTGCGGGTGAAGGATCGACGGCCGAACTCCCGCGCGCGCCGCCAAATGCGCGATCGCCTCAAACTTTTCGCCGTGAAACAAATCCCTCACCGCGGTGCTGTTCCGAAGATCGACATGGTGAATCGCAACATCGCTCGACAGGGTAGCGATGTTCTCACGCTTGATTTGCGGATCGTAAAAATCGTTGAAGTCGTCCAGGATGGCGACCCCGTGACCGAGGGAGAGTAATTTTTCGACCAGATGCGAGCCGATGAAGCCAGCACCGCCGGTGACGAGAATTTTCATTCGCCCAGAAGATCAACCACGAAGGAGACGAAGTGCACGAAGAAAATTCTTAAACTTTGTACCTTGTTGTATTTTCGATCCGAACCTCGTGATCTTCGTGGTTAATCAATGAAGAAATTGATCGCGCTGAGCGTAGCCGCGTTCGCAGTGACGTTCGTTGCGACGCTCTGGTTTCGACTCTGGCCGGAATTGACACGGCCGAGATATGTTGATCCGGCATTTCGCCTTATCTCGCCTTTTCGAACTAGAGTCCATTCCGACGGCCGGGCGTTTTGATTTTCCGCTCGGCAGCGAAAACGGCGCGATGAGCTACAACGCCCAACGGTTCACGGAAAACCATCATCTCGGCGACGATTTGAACGGAACCGGCGGCGAAAACAGCGATCTGGGCGATCCGATCTACGCCATCGCCGACGGGCGCGTTTTGCCGGCGCGCCACGGCGGCCCCGGCTGGGGCAATGTCGTCATTGTCCTGCATGCCTATATCGAAAATGGAGCCGGCGGGAGCCGAGCGACATCGACAAAGCCCACAAGGGTTGGCGAGCCGGCAGGCGAGCCAATCAATGGCGGACGCAAATATTCGCAATCCTATTACGGACATGTGGAATCAATGTTGGTGCACGCGGGCGAGGATGTCCGGCGCGGCCAGCAAATCGCAACGGTGGGAACCGGCGGCGGCCGTTATTTCGCGCATCTGCATTTTGAAATGCGCGAATTCATCACTCCGTTCATCGGACCAGGCTATCGCGTAGACACACGCGGCTGGTTGGATCCAACGGCGTTTATCGAGGCACATCGCGGCGCGCCGGAAGACGATGTCGGACGCGCGCGAATGCGTTAAGCGTTTAGGAGAAATTGCGCCAGTGCAAAAGCAGATAACTCCAGTTCGCGAAAAACAAAATTATGACAAGGGCTCGAATGAATTTCTTCTCCGTGGCGGTAAATTGCGTGATTCGCAAGCGCGGGGCGCGCGTGATTAAAACGACGAACGCATAAACATTAAAGATCGACAATGTGCACAACGTGACGAGGACGAGCGGATTCCAGCTCAGTGCCGAAGGAAAATCTCCATGAAAAAACGCGATTACCGACCGCGTCGCCCCACACGTGACGCAGGGGAGGCCGGTGAGATCGTGAAATAGACAGCGCGGCCATGGTAAGCCAACGGCAAACCATACCGCCGCACCCGCGAGGGACACAAACGAGACGCTCAGCCAAATCAGCTCGTGATCGGTTTCGCCGAAAGCGAGCTGACGACGACAAAGCTGCATCGCCCGGGATCAGTGATGGTGGCTCAAGGCTATGGCCGCGGGAAATAATATGGCCAGGATAATCCCGGCTCCGCAACAAACGATCAGGGGGAGAAACACCGCCAGGACGGCACGCCCGGTATCGGTTTCGTGAGCGCGGGCCAGGCCGATGCAGCGAAGGACGATTCCCCAAATTCCTACGATAAAAGCGCCACAAAGTGGAACGATCATCAGCGGAGAAACGGAACCGCCGGAAAAACAAACGACGCGAAATGTCGTCTCAAACGATTGCCGAGCACCGCCTACGAGCATCAGACAGACGTGCAGAATCGCTGCGTTGACGAAAACCCCGATTGCGATGAGAAGCGGGGCAAAGACCAGAAGTAAAACCCAGCCAATTCCCATCCCGACGAGGTGAAGAAGCGGATTATTCCTGCTCGCAAAAATGCCAAGCGATTGAAAGACAAAGCTATAAATCAAATAAACGATCAAGCCAAAGCTTCCGCCAATCAGCGCATAAAGCAGAGGCTCGCTCAATCCGCCTTCACGCTTCATCACCGTGAAGGCATCGGTCGGTCTGCCTAAAACCATTTGCAGTGTTTCGAGGAACGCGTTGAAAAAGCCGCGTTCCCGACGGTGGTCCCACGGTAATCCGCTGCGCGGCGCCGGAGTTTCCGATGTCGATCCTGCGCCCGCGCCGGAGATTGTCGATGTTATGGCCGCTGGTGGAGGCGGCATGGCAGGCGCGGTCGCCCCAAACTCTGCAAATTGCGAGAGCGGTTGCCAACTTGCCATGCCTTCGCGCCAGCCGAGATCGGTGGGAGCAAAACGCCCGGCGCGCAGTCCTGCGCGCACGTCTTCCTCGGAAAATGCGCCCAGACTTGTTGCGCCCCTATTGACGTGGATCATCGCCATAAGGTTGGCGTTTTATGAAACGCAACGCGGAAAGTCAATCGCGCCGGTAAAGGCCGCTGTCCCCCAGCGGCAATCCGTTATTCGTCGCCGCGACGGCGGCCACTACAGTTTACGCACGACCGTCGTTATCGAGCACGCGCCAGAAATACCACGCCGCGATCGAGCGATAGGGGCGCCATTTTTCGCCGAACTTCAAAAGCTGTTTGGGCGTGGGAAGTTTTCGCCGACCGAAAGTCTTCGCGAAACCTTTGCGCACTCCGTAATCGTGCACCGGCCAGATGTCGGGTCGGGCAAGATCGAAAAGCAAAAGCATCTCGACGGACCAGCGGCCAATCCCGCGCACCGTAATTAAGCGCGCAATAATTTCCTCGTCGGTCATGCGCGCGAGGACCCGGGCCGAGGGCACCGTTCCATCCAAAGTTTTGGCTGCAAGATCCTTTAAGGCCGCAATTTTGCTGCGCGAAAGTCCGGCCGCGCGAAACCTTTCATCCAGCGTCCCGAGAACGAGTTTTGGGTCGAGATATTTTCGGCGTGGGTAAAGCGCGCGGACTCTGCTCCAAATCGTCGCGGCAGCTTTTCCGCTGAGTTGTTGATACGCAATCGACTCGGCCAGCGCATCGAAAGGTCGAGTCAACGCAGGCGATTTGATGTTGTAGCGAAGCGAGCGTGCGATCAGCGCAGCCATGCGAGAATCAGTCGCGGCGAGATGTTCTTCCGGAGTCATTTAGCGCGGAGTTTACGCGCCCCGGCCGCTCATTAAAGTGCTGAAGATAAAAAGATTTTGCTGGTCGCGTGATTGTCGATCTTGCGCCGCGGACGGTAAATCGCGGTTGAAACACAGCCTCCGAAAGCGACCATACCGATTATGGCGAGGGCAGTTTGGTTCAGATAATGGGCTCCACATTGATAGAGCGGCTTATACCTGAGGTCTTGGCCAATGCGGCCACGGCGGTCGTTGAATCCTTAAAGATCAACTCTATCTCGGAGAAGTCGCGTCGCGGTCGGCAAATAGTAGTGAAGCGCCGCAACAGTCACAGCCAGCAGATTGCCGAGATGGCTAATTTGTATTTTCGCTGGGCGGACATCCCAATCCATTTCTGGACTTCGATGCGCTCGTCCGATACAACGTTGTCCGCACCTTAACCTATGAAAAATATACGACTGTTCTTTATCGGCCTTGTTCTCAGCGCCGCCGCCGCCGCCATCGCTGGCACAGAGGAGTTTAAGGCGCAACCTGCCCCCACACCAGCGGATGAAAACTCGCGCGACCTTTTCGCGTACGAGACGGTCTACACTCTAGACAGTGATTTCTATGATGACCACGGCAAATTCGGCCACGGCGATTCGCTCTACAACGATTTTAGCTACGCACATCGCTTCCTCATCACCGGCAAGTGGTATTTCCGGGCAGGATTCGAATACGAAAGGTTCGATTTCGGCGGCACAGACAACGGTTTGCCTGATCATCTCCAAACGGCGCATGCACTACTGGCTCTGGAATATGTGATGCATGATCATGCCGGCGTGGGACTCGAGATCGACCCAGGCCCTTACTTTGAAAACCGGATCACCGGCGACTCGGTCGACATTCCCTGGAAAGTCTTCGTAACGTTCCCGCTCAAGAAAGACAAAATCTTCGGCGTCATCGGTGTCGGCGGCGCCCTTTATCAAAATCCAATCGTCGCGCCGGGCGGCGGCCTCATCTGGCTTTTTACTGACAAACTCCGCCTCGAAGGCGTCGTTCCGAAGCCGGCGCTCGTTTACAATCCGAATGACGATTGGGAATTCCGTATCCTCGGCGATCTCTTTTTCGAAAGTTACCGCACTGACGACGTCATCACCCCCGAGAAGAAGCTGCAAGTCCACAACGCGGTCGTTCAATATAGCGAGGAACGCGTCGGTGTGCAGGCGAGTTACTCCGGCTTCAAGCCCTTTTCGGTCACCCTCGGCGCCGGTTACACGATCAAACGGGACTTCGATTTTTTCCGCGCTGCGGCAAGCGCAAAATTGGATCCCGCGCCGTACGTCAGGCTGGCGATCGAGGCAAAATTCTAAGGAAAAATTTCGTCGAGCTTTTTCGCGATTGACTGCGGACCGTGGACTTTGAGTCGGCCGGTCAAAAAGGCCCACGTGCCTTTCAATGTTCCGTTCGACATCGCGACCCAATCGTTATCGCTGGTCACGAAAGTAACGTTGGGATTGTCGATCTTTCCCCGGCCCATCTTAAATGTTCCGTCATTAACGTCGATCCACCATTCCCCGCCGTTCGGGCCGCTCAACTCCCACTGATAGCGCGCATGCACTCCCTTGGCTTTCGCCGCCTGAAAACTCTCGCGCATTCCATCGAACACCTGCTGCGGGTTCGAGTTCGCGGGCCCGTTTGACGCCGCGCTGGCCGCGCACAACGAAAGAGCCGCAGCCGCTACTGTGGTCAGGCAAAAACTCACTTTCTTTGCTTTCATTACATTATTGGATCGCTCTCGTGGCCGAAATTGGCTGTAGCAACCTGTAGCAACTCGTGCCGGTGGTAGGGCGACGCTCTACGGAGGCGATGAATTTACATTTCACTGGCGCGGCTCGAGAAGTTTCGTCGGCTCGACAGAGTCTCGCCCTACCTCTAGTACAGATCCATCCGTCGATGAGCAAATGCAGCCATCCGAGTTCGGACAGAATTAATTACGTCGCCTGAAATCTCAGCTTGGATAAGCTCTTCGCGATCGACCGAGGCAGCCGCGACAATGGCACCGTAGGGATCGACAATCGCTGACGTGCCGCAGAAAGTGACTCCGTCATCCGTCCCTACCCGATTCGCCAAAATGAGGTAGCTCTGATTTTCAATCGCGCGCGCCAAGGCGAGAATTCGGAGATGCTCGATTCGAGGAAATGGCCAGGCCGATGAATTTATTAACACGTTTGCGTGATGTTCGACGGCGAGCTTTCGACACATTTCAGGGAATCGAAGATCGTAGCAAATGCTGAGTCCGAGACGCAATCCGGCCACGGTAAAACTGCTAAACTCATTGCCCGGCGAGAAGCACCCGCGCTCGTCGAGCGGCGCAGCTGTAACCAAGTGAGTCTTTCGGTATTTCGCGACGACTTGACCGTTTGCATCGACAACGAGTTGCGAATTGTAGATGAACGCACCCTCCCGTTCCGAGACGCCGCTGGCGATCGTAATGGAGAGGGCCTTCGCTATCGTTTGCAGTTCGGGCACAGCTCCATCAGCCCAAGCTTTTGCATGTTTTTGAATTATCGGCATCGAATAGCCGGTATCGGCCATTTCCGGAAAGACGATCAGCTCAGCGCCGGCATCTTTAGCGCGCGAAGAAAATTCGCGAATCTTGCTCAGATTTGCGTCGAGATTACCGAGTGCACACGAAATCTGGGCTGCGGCAATTTTCATAATTGTCGATCTTAGCGCAAATTCTTGTCGAGCGCCCCAATCTTGCGCGTTTCCGGCCAAATCATCGCGACCGCGATCACGACGAGAATCGTTCCGATCCCGCCACCGACCACGGACAGGACCGGCCCGAAAAGCGCGGCGGTGAGTCCCGATTCGAGCGCGCCGAATTCGTTCGATGTGCCAATGAAAATATTGTTCACGGCCGAAACACGTCCGCGCATTTCATCGGGCGTGACCAGTTGCACAATGGAGCCGCGGACGATCACGCTCACACTATCAAAGGCACCGGCAATAAAAAGCATGCCCAGCGAAAGCCATAAAACCTTCGATATACCGAAAATGACCGTGGCAATTCCGAAACAGGTCACGCACCAAAGCAAGGCTTTACCGGCATGTTTCATCGGCGGGAGGTAGGCAACAGCGAGCGCCGTCCCAAACGCGCCCACCGCCGGCGCGGCGCGCATCCAACCAAGACCGATCGGTCCGCAATGTAAAATTTGATCGGCATAAATCGGAAGCAACGCGGTCGCTCGCCAAGCAAGACCGCAAATAGATCGAGTGTGATCGTGGCAAGAATCACTTTCTTGCTGAAGACGAATC
>CATPAW010000024.1 GCA_955652255.1 uncultured Chthoniobacterales bacterium
AATACGGAAATTTCGTGGAGGCTATGGGTAAGAGCATCCTGCCAAGTTTTGGGCAGATGGCACGTGATTAACGGAGCGGCGGCCCATTTTGGATTCTGGAAAGACCGGTATAAAAGCTGCTTTTTTTGAAGCATGCGTCAGATCAAGCTCACCGGTCGCGAGGCGACTGTGGTGCGGGCCATCGGTTTCACCGAATCAATGCTCGAGGCGGAGATTCAAGATTTCGCCCGCATGGAAGTGGAAGATGTGACCGATACACTGAATAGCTTGATGGCAGCCGGCTTCGTCGAGAGAATTCCTTACTACGAAGAGGTTCAAATCGCGGAAATGCCAGTGACTACCTTCGAGTTGAACCCGGCTTACGTGCACGAACTTAAACAGGCGCTGAGCCGGCGCTAGGTCACGTTTGCGTTGGCTGTCGCTCTGGCGATACGGTCGGCCTCATGCCGCTCGCCGAAAAGCTGGCGAATCACCTCTTCGACCGGCACTTCCTGCACATTGATGTCGCTGACATGACAAGCCGTAAGCAGTTGCCGGCACGTTTCTGTGACTTTTGCGCGCGGAACCTTCAGTTGAATCGAAACCGGCGTTTGCTCGATCACTTCGCCGAATGCCGATAAGTCGCGCGTTTCCTCTTTCTCAAAAGTCAGACTGATGATTTTGTGGCCGGAAAAACGGTCGATGATCTCGGCGAGCGGCCCGTCAAAAAAAATCTTGCCATGGTCGATGATGAGAACGCGATGACAAAGCTCTTCAACGTCCTGCATGTAATGACTGGTCAGGAGCGTCACGATGCGGTGTTCCTCATTGTAGATGCGTAGAAATTCACGGACGCGCTTTTGACTAACCACGTCCAGACCGATGGTTGGTTCGTCGAGAAAGAGGACGCGCGGCTCATGAATCAACGCGGAGATCAGCTCCATCTTCATCCGCTCGCCCAGCGACAGCTCGCGCACCATCACATTCATTTTGTCCTGAACCTCGAGAAGTTCGGACAATCCGCCGACGACTTGTGTAAAACGCCCGCGATCGATTCCGTAGATCGCGCGATTCAGCTCCAGCGATTCCTGCGCGGGCAGGTCCCACCAGAGCGCATTTTTCTGTCCCATAAGCAAACTGAATTGACGTTTCATTTCATTGCGGCGTTCCCACGGGACAAAACCGAGAACTCGCGCATCACCGGAAGTAGGGTTGAGCAAGCCAGAGAGCATCTTGAGAACGGTGGTCTTGCCCGCGCCGTTCGGACCCAGGAACCCGACAAATTCGCCCTCGTCGATTTGAAATGAGACGCGCTCCGCCGCGTGCGTTTCATCGTAACGCCGCCTGACGAGTCCCTTGATCGCACCTCGAAGCCCGCCTTCTTTTCGATAAGTGCGGTAGATTTTTGTCAGCTCGCGGGCTTCAATCGCGCTCATAGAAAGAAGAAAGGATGAGCGATGAAGGATGAAATTATCACAGGCGTGCTCGGACCTTTTTTGGCAATCGATGTCGGGATTGCGATCAACTGTGAAGTTTCATCAAGCAACAACGCGAGCTTTGCTGGGCAACCGTTCCTGAATCGGCAAGTAACTCCAACCAGTAGGCTTTGCTTAGGCTGCAGAGGAGTGCGCGGGAGATTTTCTCTTCAACAGCGGCAGCACTTTCTCGACTAGCGCATCGGCGGTGATTCCGTGTTTTTTGCGCAGAATCGGAATTGTTCCGTGCTCGATGAATTCGTCCGGCCAACCGATGCGCACGACCGGCGTGTTGATTCGCTGGGAATGCAAATGCTCCATCACGGAGCAGCCGAAGCCGTTGAACAAAACGTGGTCTTCGATCGTGCAGACGACTTCCACGCCCCGCGCGAAAAATTCGAGCGTGCCGGTGTCAAGCGGCTTGATCCAGCGTGGATTAATGAGCGCGACAGAAATCCCCTTTTCTTCCAGTTTGCGCGCCGCTTCTTCGGCAACTTCAAACATATTCCCCAAACCGAAAATCGCCACGTCACGACCGTGCTGCACTACTTCGGCCTTCCCGATCTCGAGAAGTTTCGGTTCCGGTTTGATTTGAGCGCCTGGACCGGAACCTCGCGGGTAGCGAATGGCGATCGGCCCGGAGTTGTAGTTTGCCATGGTCCAGAGCATGTCGACAAATTCATCTTCGTTTTTCGGCTGCATATGCAACCAATTCGGGATGTGACGCAGATAGCCGATGTCGAACAAGCCATGATGGGTCGGGCCATCGTCGCCGCTCAACCCGGCCCGGTCCATGCAGAGCGCGACGTTTAGTTTCTGGATCGCGATGTCGTGAATCGTCATGTCGTAGGCGCGTTGCATGAACGTAGAATAAATCGTGAGAAACGGTTTCAATTCCTGCGTCGCGAGACCACAGGAAAAAAGCGCCGCGTGCTCTTCCGCGATGCCGACATCGAAGTAACGAGTCGGGTGGGCCTTGGCAAAATGCGCCAGGCCGGTTCCGCTCGGCATCGCCGCCGTGATGGCGACGATCTTCTGATTGGTCTGCGCAAATTTCGCGAGCGTCTTTCCGATGATTTCTGAATAAGTCGGCGTCGGCGTCGGCGCGGTCTCGCCGGTTTCGAGCTTGTATTTGCCGAGTCCGTGAAATTTGTCCGGCTGTTTGATGGCCGGCTCGTAACCTTTGCCTTTTTTGGTGAGAATGTGCAGCAGGACCGGTTCCTCCTGCGTTTTCAAAAATTCAAATGTCCGGATCAGCAACGAGATGTCGTGCCCGTCGATCGGTCCGTAGTAACGTAAGCCGAGCTCCTCGAAAATGACGCTTGGCACAATTAGGCCTTTGACGCTCTCTTCGACTTTATGCGCGAACTCCACCGCCGTTTTGCCGGCGATGGCTTGCACGAACTGACGCGCTTTTTCGTGCAGATGCGTGAACGTCGGGCTGGTCGCGATGCTATTTAAGTAACTGGCGATCGCGCCCACGTTTTTCGCGATCGACCACTCGTTGTCGTTCAGCACCACGATAAAGCGCTTTGTGTTCGCTTTTACGTTGTTGAGCGCTTCGTAACTGATTCCACAGGTAAACGCCGCATCGCCCGCCACGACCACGATGTGTTCGTCATCCCCCTTCAAATCGCGGCCGACCGCCATCCCGAGGGCAGCGGAGAGCGCTGTCCCCGCGTGGCCGGCGCCATAGCAATCGTGCTCGCTTTCCGTGCGCAAAAGAAAACCATTCAATCCGCCGTACTGTCGCATCGTTGGAAAGCGATCGAGACGGCCGGTGAGCATTTTGTGCACGTAACCCTGATGACTCACGTCCATGACAAACCGATCGCGCGGCGTGTTGAAAACGCGGTGCAGCGCGATGGTCAACTCGACGACGCCCAAATTCGGCCCGAGATGCCCGCCGGTTTGGGAAAGCACTTTGATCAGTTCGTCGCGCACCTCCTGCGCCAGCTGCGGCAGATCTTGTTCGCGCAGCGCTTTTACATCAGCGGGCGAATGGATCCCTTCGAGCAGCCGCGCTGGCGCCGCTCCTTCAGAAAAGTCTGACTTCATTGGTTTGTTCTCCTCTTTCATCGGCCGCTTTGTTGTCGATCTCTGTTTCCGCCGCCGGTTCAAGATTTTTCACGATTGGTTTGCCGGCGCTGTTGCGGGCGATGATTTCGATCTTTTGCTCGGCGCTGGCCAGTCGTTCCTGACAAATTTTTACCAGATTCATTCCCTCTTCGTAACGAACAATCAAATCTTCCAGTGGCAATTTGTCGGACTCCATCTGCTCCACGATCGCCTCCAGCCGGTCCATCGCGTTTTCAAAGTTCAACGCGGCGCTGGGCTGTTTTGGTTTGCTGTTCATGGGAAAACTCAAAACTAAGCACAGCGTCGCCGAAGGGAAAGCGCGAGTTCTGCCGTCACTCGCTCGTCCGGTGGTGGTGATTGTCGATCTTCGGCGCGGCGCGAATGCGGCTTGCCTCGCTCAGCGGATGTCATTAACTGGCTAACGTATGGCGCGCATTCTCTCTTTGATTTCGCGGCAGGACGCGCGGCACCGTTTGTTTCTCGGCCTCGCTGGCGCGATCGTCGTTTTTCTTTTTTTGCGCGGTCGCGTCCGCCTTTCCACCGAAACGATCGCGACCTGGGACGCATTCGCGTTTTGTGTGCTCCTGCTCGCGTGGCTGACAATTTTAACGACGCCTGTCCACAAACTGCGTTTGCGCGCCAAAGAACAGGATCTTAGCCGGTTCGTGATTTTCATTTTTGTGGTCATCGCGGCTTGTGCCGCGCTTTTTGCCGTAGGTTTTCTGATCAGTGTGAACAAGGCCGAGTTACGCGGTCATTTCACGGTCCATTTGATTCTGGCGCTCGCCACGGTCGTCTTCTCATGGTCGGTCGTGCACACAGTTTTCGGGTTGCGCTACGCCCACACTTTTTATGGCGATAGCGATGATCCCGGCGCTGATCAACACGCTGGCGGTCTCTTATTTCCGGGCGGGCGCGCGCCCGACTATTTCGATTTCGCCTATTTCTCGTTCGTTGTCGGCATGACCTGTCAGGTCTCGGATGTTCAGGTTGCTTCGCGGAGAATGCGACGCCTGACGCTGATGCACAGTGTCCTTTCCTTCGGGTTCAACACCGTCATCCTCGCGCTTCTCATCAACACGGTATCGAGCCTGCTCTGAGTCCGGATTGATCGTGGTCATCCGCATCCTGCCGATGACTTCTTTCGAAAATTACTTCGCGTCTGCTTTCGGCAACGGCAGCGACGCCTGTCCAAAAACATATCGCCAGCCTGCCGGCGTGCGGACATACGTGTCGCTAAACCACAGCACGTAATCGAGCGATTTTCCTGCTGCCACGCCCTTGATCGACAACAGCGCCGTCACTACCGCAGTGTCGCCCCACACCCGTACCTTTTGCGAACCAGCTTCCTCGTCTTGCTGCTCGTATATTGTCTCTTTGGCCTGCGCTTCCTTCAGCAGATCGGCTTTGTTGGAAACACGACCGCGTCCAGTTACGAGAACAAAATCATCGGCCAAAATCCGGTCCATCGTGGCCGCATCGTTCGCCTTCACCGCTGCTTGGTATTGCATGTCCAATGCCGCCACTGTCTTTATATCCTCGTCGGAAGACGCGTTTGCATTGATTGGCGCGATTAACGCGTCGTCGCCATGAATCCCATTAGTAATAGTCGGTCCATTGCGATTTGAATTGAGCTTAACCGATTTGTTTACGATACGCCGCCGCGTCGTTCAATTGTTTGAGATCGTCCGCGTTGTCGATCTTGAGGACGAAGATCCAGCCTTCGCCGAATGGATCGGTGTTGAGGAGGGCCGGATTTGATTCGAGCGCTTTGTTTGCATCAACCACTGCGCCTTTCACCGGAGCGTAAATGTCGCTCGCGGCTTTGACCGATTCCACGACCGCGATTGCTTCCTTCGCGTTCGCTTGTCGATCTTTCTTTGGCAGCTCGACGTAAACGACATCGGTCAATTCGGACTGGGCGTGGTCGGTAATTCCGACGCGCACATTCTCGCCTTCGCGTTTAATCCATTCGTGCGTCTCGGTGTAAAGCAAATCGTCGGGAACGTTCATGATTTTTTGTAGAGCGGTTTCTTTTCGATCGTGGCCGGGAATTTTTGTCCGCGAATTTCGATGTCGATCTTCGATCCGACCTTCGCGTGCGGCGTTGAGACATACGCCATTCCGACGCCCCAGTTCAAGCTCGGCGAAAGCGTGCCGCTGGTCACTTCCCCAACGCGTTCGCCGTTGTTGAAGACGGAATAATGCGGACGCGGTGGCGGCCCTTTATCTTTCATCCGAAACGGCACGAGTTTTTCTCGCGGGCCATCTTTTTTCGTTCGCAGTAGAACTTCGCGACCGATGAAATCCGGCTTCGTTAGATCGACAAAAGAGCCGAGGCCTGCCTCGATCGGATTGCGCTCCGCCGACAGATCGGAGCCGTTGAGCGGATAACACATCTCCAATCGCAACGTGTCGCGCGCGCCGAGTCCGCATGGTTTGATTCCAAATCGTTCTCCTTTTTCCAGAACGAGATTCCAAAATTTTGGCGCGTCGCTTGCGGAGAAGAAAACCTCAACCCCATCCTCGCCGGTGTAACCCGTGCGCGCGACTGTGAGACTCATTCCTTCCAACTCAAGATCGACAATCTGATTTCGCGCCGGAAGATCGACATCGTCGCCAAGCAGCCCGTGAAAAAGATCGACCACGCGCGGACCTTGAATGGCGACGCCGCCAAATTCCGCGCTGCGATTCGTTAGATCGACATCGTGTGCACGATGTCGATCTAACCACGCGAAATCTTCATCCGTCAGCGATGCGTTTACCACGAGCAGAAATTTTTCTTCACTGATTCGATAAGCGATCAAGTCGTCGATAATTCCAGCGCGTTCGTTGAGCAGAAAAGTGTATTGGCTGGAGCCGACGTCCAGCTTGTCAATGTTGTTTGTCAGCATCTTGTTCAGCCACTCACGCGCTCTGCTTCCATCGACAATCAATTGCCCCATGTGCGAGATATCGAACATGCCGACATTGCTCCGCACCGCCCGATGCTCCTCGACGATGCTCGTGTACTGCACCGGCATGAGCCAACCGCCGAACGGAATCATCTTCCCGCCGCGCCGCACATGCTCGTCGTACAAAGGCGTCTTTTTGTGCGCGGTCTCGCTCACGCGAGCATCCTAGACTCGGCAAAAAGTAGCGCAAGCCTCCGGCTTGCGATCTGTTTTATTTTCGCAAGCGGGACGCTTGCGCTACTCTTGCGCGAACATGACCTGGCTGGACAAACTCGAGAAACGCCTCGGCTTTATTGCCATCCCTGGTTTAACGCGCATTCTCGTCGGCTTCACTGCGCTCGTGTTCGGCCTGGCTTGGTTGATGCCCGGATTTATCTCTATGCTTAATCTCGATCCGGGGCGCATTCGTCACGGCGAAGTTTGGCGTTTGTTCACATACATTTTCATTCCGCCAACTCTGAGTTCCTGGTGGGTTCTCTTTGCACTCTGGTTCCTGTGGTGGATTGGCGAAGGCTTGGAGCGAGCGTTCGGCCCGTTCCGATTAACGCTTTATTTTCTTGTCGGCATGGTCGGCACGACTGCCGCTGCATTTTTTCTTGGGAGCGAGTTTTCGAATCGCATGTTGATGGCGTCGCTCTTCTACGCTTTCGCTCGTTTTTATCCGGACGAGGTCATCTACGTACTTTTCATTTTGCCCGTCAAAATCAAATGGCTGGCGTGGTTTTTCGGCGCGTTCCTGCTCGTAGGATTCTTTATGAACTCGAATTCTTATCGCATGTCGCTGATCGCTGCGCTGAGTAATTACCTGATCTTTTTCGGCCTGGAAATTGTTTACCAAGCGCGCCATCGCCACGAAGTCTCTTCGCGACGCCGGCGTTTCGAAGTGCAATCGCGAAGTGAAACAGAACCGCTGCATAAGTGCGCGGTGTGCGGCGCGACCGAATTGAGCGACCCGAATCTCGATTTCCGGGTCGCGCGTGACGGCGAGGAATATTGCGTCGCGCATTTGCCGAAAGCGGAGAGCGCCGCGCGCTCGTAAGATCACCCGCGTCAGCTTGACCAGCGGACACGACGGATGAAACTAGCGCGATGACCGACAAAAACGCGGCGCTTGTCCCGGAAGAGGGCTGGCATTGCCTGCATTTGTTCTACCGGATTGAGTATGGGCAATGGCAATTGCTCAGTCGCGAAGAACAGAACGCCGCGAAGACAAATCTGGCGTCGCTCGTCCAGGAAATCCGCGCGATGGACTCGGCGCAGTTGCTAACGCTTAGCGTCCTGACACCGAAGGCCGACCTCGGTTTCATGTTGATCACGCCGGACTTGCAGGCCGCCAACAAGATCGACAAGCAACTTTCGCTTTCGCTCGGCCCGGATGTTCTTAGCCCGGTTTACAGTTATCTCTCTCTGACCGAGGAAAGCGAATACATCACAACCGAAGAAGAATACGCGCAGACATTGGAGAAGGAACAAAAACTGGAACCAAGTTCGGAGAAATTTACCGAAGCAATGAATTCGTTTCGCGAGCGAACGAAAAAATATCGGCAAGAGCGCGTTTACCCGACGCTACCCGATTGGCCGGTCGTCTGCTTTTATAATATGAGCAAGCGTCGTGGCGAGCAGCGAAACTGGTACGCGCTGCCCTATGAAGAACGGCGCAAATTGATGAAAGGACATGCTGCGGTTGGGCGCGAATTTGCCGGCAAAGTCAAACAGCTCATTACCGGTTCGACCGGTCTGGATGACGCGGAGTGGGGCGTGACGCTTTTTGCGCGCGATACTTTTCAGATCAAAGCGATCGTTTACAAAATGCGCTTCGATCGGGTGAGCGCGGAGTACGCGGATTTCGGCGAATTTTTCATCGGCATCCAACTGCCGCTCGATGAATTATTCCAACGGCTGCAACTTTGATTGTCGATCTTGTCCGCGTGAGGCGGGTCGATCTTAGGGATGGGTGACAGAGCGGTCTATTGTGCACGCCTGGAAAGCGTGTGTGCCGAAAGGCACCCGGGGTTCGAATCCCCGCCCATCCGCCACGCTCTGAAGCGAGCGACTCGGAGGCACTGA
>CATPAW010000025.1 GCA_955652255.1 uncultured Chthoniobacterales bacterium
ACATTCTTGTTCGGCCTCGACGATGGAAAAGAAGTGATCGACCCGACGACCGGTGGGAACGAAGCGCGCTGGATCAATCATTCGTGCGATCCAAACTGCGAAGCGATCGAGGAGAACGGGCGAGTTTTCATCTACGCATTGTGCAACTTGCGGCCCGGCGAAGAACTTTTTTACGACTACGCCCTGCAAGTGGATGAACCCACCACCAGCGAGGTAGCAGAAGAATCGAGATGTTTCTGCGGAACCTCACGTTGCCGTGGCACCATGCTCGAGCCAAAAAGCTGATCCGCCAAAGGACGGATTCGCCAGGGCGAACCTCCGCCCTCTGACTGCTGGCTTCCTCCCCGTTTTCTACTTTGTAATTTTTCAGCTCTGACCTCTGCCTCACCAGCCAAAACACTTTTTCCGGAATTTTACCGCCGCCGCATACGCATTGATCTCCGCTTCACGATCGGTCCAACCAAATGCGCGAGTTCGCAACCGTCCGTCGCGATCGCGGTAGGTCACCTGATACATGTGCCTCTTCGGATGGCGGAACACGCCCACCGCCGGCCTCTTCAAGTTGAGCGCGGCCAACAGCCGCCGTGGGACCATGTTCTTGCGTTTATCCGGCAGCTCGCGCCGCAACTGGTTCCGATATCGCATCGCGGCCTGGAGACTTTTCCTGGAATGCCCCGCGAAATGTTTGCTGAACTCCATTTTGCCGCGCGTCACCGACACCTGATATCCGCTCGGCAACACCCGCAGATTTCTAAACTCCTGGAACGCGCGCGGCCGTTTCATCTTCGCTCTAATTCTCTTCCAAAATGCGCCGTTTGTCCTGTTTAGACTGGCTGCTCGCCCCTTCTTAATCTTAATTCTGAATCTTGAATCAGACCGTAAAAAACCTCGTCTTTGGAATCGGCGGCACGCTGCCGTTTCTTGCCCTCGTCATTTCGGGTTGGGGCGATTGGACAACCTTCTTTGCTCACCCGGCGAGAATTGGTCTCGTCGTCCTGAGCCTGGCTGGCGCAATCGCTTACGCCTTTTCCGGAAGCAGCGGCCTCGGAATCGGCCGGCGCGAAGATCCATCCAGCCGCTGGATTTTCATCCCGTTAATTATCATCGCCATTGCGTTCGCGTGGCTGCCGCCGCATCTCGATCGTCTTGACCGTTGGTCGATCGACGGCGACACTGTCCGCTACCTCGGGCTGATCATCACCGCCATCGGCGGATTCGTGCGCCTCGCCACGGTTTTTGAACTCGGCCACCGCTTCAGCATTTTCGTCGCGCTCCAACCCGATCACCGCCTCAAGACCGACGGCTTTTACCGGTTCGTCCGGCACCCGAGCTATCTCGGCGCGTTGCTGGCGATGGCGGGTTGGGCGCTGGTCTTTCGCAGCATCATCGGTCTGCTCTTAACCGCGGCGATGTGCGTGCCCATCATCGCGCGCATCCGCGCCGAAGAAGAATTTCTCGTCCGCGAATTCGGCGACCAATACCGCGCCTATCAACAACGCACCCGCTGGCGCTTACTGCTCTTCATCTACTGAGACTCCTGATCCGCCGAAGGACGGATTCGCCGGGGCGAACTTCTGACTCCTGACTTCTGATTTTACCCTCCTTGGGCGGCCAAAGCATCAATCGTTTTCCACTCTTGCGGAGTTAATTTGAGCTTCGCGGCGGAAACGTTTTCTTCCAGGTGCGCGACGGACGACGTCCCAGGAATTGGCAGCATCACGGGCGATCGTTGGAGAAGCCAGGCAAGCGCGAGCTGAACAACACTCGCGCCGTGCGCTTTGGCCGCCGCTTCCAACGCATCGCCAGGTTTCAAACCCCTGTTTCCCCCAATCGGCGACCACGGCATAAAGCCGAGCCCCTCTTTCTCGCAATAGACCAGAGTTTTTTCCCACTTCCGCTCCCCGATGTTGTACCGGTTCTGCGCGCTCACGATCGGAAGAACCTTGCGCGCCCGCTCGATTTCCTCCGGCGCCACCTCCGATAATCCGACATGCCGAATCTTCCCGGCGCCCTGCATCTCCTTGAGCGCGCCGAGCGATTCCTCCATCGGCACCTTCGGATCGATGCGGTGCAATTGATACAAATCGATACGCTCGAGCCGAAGTCGCTTTAGACTCTTCTCGACACATCCTTTGAGGTATTCAGGTCGACCGTTTGGTTCCCACTGGCCAGGTCCGGGTCGGGTCAGACCGCCTTTGGTCGCGATAACGAGCCCGGCGGGATAAGGATGGAGCGCCTCGGCGATGAGCAGTTCGCTTACTTCCGGCCCGTAAGAGTCAGCGGTGTCGATCAAGTTCACACCGAGCTCGACCGCGCGCCGGAGAACCTTGAGCGCGTTGTCCCGATCAGGCGGCCAACCCCAAATGCCATCGCCGGTGATGCGCATCGCGCCAAAGCCGAGCCGATTGACCGGGAGATCGCCGCCCAACTTCCAAACGGAATTCGTGGCCAAGCTCGGCATCGTTGATGAAGCGGCTCCCAACATTGTGGCCGATCCTCCTGCCAACAGCGTCGCTCCGGTTGCCAGACTCATGCCAAGAAATGTTCGGCGGTAACACCGCTGTCTACCGGTTTTTGGTTCGCGTCTGGAGATTTATTAGGCATGACGGACAGGTACGTTTAGCGAAAGCCGCCGTCAATTCGCGCTTCGCATTCCGCAACACGGCAAACTGCCAGTCCGGCTCGGACCGCCGCTGGGTGGACTGCATTGGTCGCTTGGGAAAGCGGTGAGCGAGCGGGAATTCGCGAGTCAACGCAGCGGGAGCTGAAGAAGCAATTCTTCGTGCCGCCGTTTTATTTTGCGCGGCGGAGCTCTTGGTCTGCTCAAACGGTTGAACGATTTGCGCTTTCAAACACATATATGTTTATCCATATATGTGTCTGAATTTGCAATCTGGTTTGTGAGGGTTGCAGCGTGATCTACGAAGCGCGCACGTGGGCGCGAAGCGACCGGAGATCGCGAGTCAATACGCCGTGCGGAGACGCCGATGGATGGACTGCATTGCCGCTTGGCAAAGCGGTGGACAATCGGGAGATTGCAAATCAACGTTTTCTTCATCCTTTCTATGAAACTTCTGTTCGCCATCATCTTCGCAACCAAGCTCGCTCACGCCGCAGCCGCAGATCTGCCGATCACTCAACAAGAGCTCGTCGGTCGCACCCAGGAGCTTTACGACGCCATCGTGCCCGGAAACCGGACGCCCTGGAAAAAATATTTCGCCGACGACTGCATCTTCTCCAACGAGAAAGGACACACCATGGACAAGGCGAAACTGGTTGCCGACATCACGCCTATGCCGGCGGGATATTCCGGCTCGATCAAGATCGACAATGTCCAAAGCCGGATTTTGGGCGACACCGCAGTTCTGAGCTACGACGCCAATGAAACCGAAACCATCTTCGGTCAAAATCTCACGGCCCGTTATCACGTCACCGACACCTGGCTGCGGCGCAACGACGAATGGAAAATCATCGCCAGCCAGGCCCACCGTTACTACGAAGACCCGGCCGTTGGAAAAGCTGACCCGAAAAAATTCGGTGACTTCATCGGCACGTACGAGCTCGCGCCTGGTCAAATAAGATCGATTATCGCCGAGAACGAAAACCTATTCATCGAACGCAAAGGCAAAAAGGAGCAGTTGCTCCCCGAAACGTCCGATCTCTTCTTCCGCAAAAGCATCGAAGGCCGGATCCTCTTCCGCTACGACGCGAATGGAAAAGTGGATAGCCTGGTCGACCGGCGCAACAACGAAGACGTCATCTGGCGCAAAATAAAATAGCCACTCCGCATTTCGCAATGGAGCGACTGGAATGAGCGACATGGCCGGCCCGCGGCGGTACGCGGTCGAGCGATGCGGGAGCAGCCGAGGTACAATCCGCATTTCGCATTCCGCGTTTCTTTCCCGTTTTGTACTTTCTACTTTCTAATTTTTACTTTCTGAGCTGTTCTCCGACTTCTGATCTCCGACCTCTGTCCTCTGATCTCCGCCCTCTGTTCTACTTCGTCCTTTGAAACCCGCTCCCTGCCCACACTCACTCGCTGCTACCCTTGCAGCTACGCCAGTCCGGCTCGGACCTTCTATGTCGCTCCTCCCAGTCGCTCCATTGATTCGCTTATCCCAAAGCTCACCCGCTGCCTTGCGGGCTTGACCGTCCATCTCACACCGCTCCCGCTGGCTCGATTCTACTTTGAAATTTTCTTTTCGCCCTTCACCGTCGCCATATCGATTACGAACCGATACTTCACATCGCTCTTTAGCATCCGATCATAAGCTTCGTTGATCTTGTCTATAGCGATTACTTCGATATCCGAGGTGATTCCGCGTTCCGCGCAGAAATCGAGCATCTCTTGCGTCTCCGCGATTCCACCGATCAACGATCCAGCCAGACTGCGCCGCCACCGAATCAGAGGAAACGCCCCAACCGGCGCCGGCTCCGGTGCTATGCCCACCAGCGTCAGTGTCCGGTCGCGTTTTAATAGCTCCAGATACGCGTTCAGGTCGTGTTTCGCCCCTACCGTATCAAGAATGAAATCAAAGCTGCTCACGTGCCGCTTCATCGCCTCCTCATCGCGCGACAGCACCACTTCGTGCGCGCCGAGCCGCTTCGCGTCCGCGGTTTTGCCCGGCGAAGTCGTAAAGAGCACCACCTCCGCGCCGAAAGCCTTCGCTAATTTAACCGCCATGTGTCCGAGCCCGCCGAGACCAACCACGCCCACCTTCTGTCCTTTGCTTACTTTCCAATGCCGGAGCGGCGAATAAGTTGTGATCCCGGCACTCAACAGCTTAGCGGTCGCCGCCAGGTCCAGCTTGTCCGAGATCCGCAGCACAAAATCGTGATCAACCACGATGCTCGTGGAATAGCCGCCGTAGGTGACGCCGCCGGTGTGTCGATCTTTGCTGTTGTAGGTCAAAACGATCCCGTCGCAGTACTGCTCCAATCCTTCTTCGCAGCTTGGACAGCTCTGGCACGAATCCACCATGCAACCGACCGCGGCCAGATCGCCTTCTTTGAACTTCTTCACCTCGCGCCCCACCTTGACCACGCGTCCGACGATCTCATGACCGGGCACGCACGGGTAAATCGTGCCGCCCCATTCGTTTCGGGCGATATGCAGGTCCGAGTGACAGATCCCGCAGAAAAGGATCTCAATCTGTATATCCCTCGGCGCTGGATCACGCCGCTCGAATGAGAACGGCTTCAGCGGCTCGTCGGCCGCGTGGGTGGCATAACCTTTGGTCGCAAACATGATTCCCCTCCCTCAACTATCAACTTTCAACTTCTTCTTCAACTGATAACGGATCACCATTAACCGCGCCGCAGGCGCCCCATTTTACTTTAGCCTTTCCACTTTCTACTTTTGAAGGCCTTTCTACTTTAGCCGTTCGACTTTGTAATTTGTCCGGCCTGGTAAGCGCGCCAGAAGCTTGGCCGCGTGCGCGACTTCACAACCGACTGGGATCCAGCGGCTCATCCGGCTCCGTAGCGGACTCGCGCAGAAACGCATCAAGTCGTGGACGCGGTTGCGGATGATCAAGCAATCGATCCCAAGCGTCATCAAAACTGACCTCCGCAAGTTTGTTGAGAAACTCGCCTTTTTGTCGCGCATCCAAGCGCTTCACCGCAGCGATGATTTCCACGACCGTGCTCATGGCGAAAAGAATAACGCATCAGCGTGTTGGTCGCAAAACAGATTCCGTTTGCTGCCTTCTCCCTGGCTCGCCGTAGTCCCGCGAACGCGGGACGAAAGCGGCTGCCCTCTGCCTTCTGCGTTCCAATAACCGATAACGGTTAACCCAAAGCTCCGCTTTCTCCTTTAGCCTTTCTACTTTAGCATTTCTACTTTCTCCTTTGTATTTCGTCTTCGTGGTCTCCCAAACTGACATTGCCGTGTGGGCAGCGTCCGCCCTTTTGGCGATCGGCATCGGGTGGAGTCGCTACGCAAAAAAGAGAACGCGGGACAGATTCCTAGCCGAACTGGCGGCCATGGATCCGGAGCGGCGCGAAAAAGTGCTCAGCCGATTGGAACCGAAACTTCAGATGGAACTCCGCCAAAAGCTCATGCTGCGCTCCGGGCCGAGCTGATTTCCTGTCATGCCGAACCCGTGCTTCACAGATAACCAATAACCATTAACCGCGCCGCAGGCGCCCCGTTTTCTATTTTAGAATTAGAATTTCTACTTTCTAATTTAGAAGTCCTCTCTCCTCTCCTCAATCCAGTCCGAGCGCTTCCACAGTCGGCGCATCAACCACTCCCGTGACGAGCAAGCCAGCGTCCTGTTGATAATTCGCAATTGCCTGCCGCGTCTCTGGGCTGAGCGAACCGGTCGCTCCCCCCGCGTAATAGCCCTGTTCCTGAAGTGCGCGCTGCACATTTACGATCACCTGATCCGGCAACAGGTTGCCGTAGGTATAAATCGGGCCGTCATAATCGTAATATTCGTAAACGGGATCGTAACCCCAGGCCGGGAACCAATAGCCTGTGTCCCAATAATAGTAGCCGCCTCCGACAAGGACGATGACCGCGAAATGTTGTTTCCACCAAGCACGATTGTGCCGCTGGTGCCGATATGTTCGGAGTGCATCCGCATAACTGAGGCGAACGTTAGCCGGCGTGCGTTCGACCGATGATTGTTGTTGTTGTTTGGGCGACGCGTGGACGCGAGCGGCTTTAGGTTTAGGTTTCGGCTGCGGCGACGGCGCTTTGTTCGTGTCCTGACTTTTGGCCGCGTGAATGAGTGCGATCAATAAACACACGACCACGACAACAATTTGCCCGTGCTTTGGTTTTCTGGCTTTTGACATTAGATCCGGTCGCCGCGGCGACACGGATTCGCCGTGGCGAACATTTGATCTCATGGCGGCGGCTTGTTTTCTCCTGGCAGATTAGACAACACCAACCCACTTTGCCCAGCTTTTCCCCTTCGACTCCAATAACAGGCAATCGATAACTTATTAACCGAGCCGCGCGCCCGCGGCTTCTCCTTCCCATCAGAAAAAGCGTGGGATACGGTCTCGCCTCACAATGCACGTCATTACGAGGAAGCGCTTGAATGAGTTCGTAGAAAAGCGCCCGGACGCCAAATCATCCCTCGCGCATTGGTACGCGATTACGCGGAAAAGCCGATTGGAACCGACGTTCAGACCGAAATCCGCCAACAACTCATGCTGCGTTACGGGCTGAGTTGATTCCCCGGGTCCTCCCGCGCTGCTCCAATAAACGGTAACCATTAACCGAAAGCCCCGCCCGCGGCTTTCCCCCTTCTCCTTTTTAATTTCTACTTTCAACTTTCCTGGCGCCTTTCTACTTCTCCCGCGCAACCACCCGCACCGTCAGCGTCGGGCGGCTAGCCATGTTTGCGTATGTTGCCTCAGCCTTGTGATCGCTGCGCTTGAATCTGCGTTCTTTCGATGTGCCGGTTTCGTCGCGGATCCACGTCACCGTTCGGCCGGCATTGGCCTTTAGGAATTTTGCGATCTCTTTTTCCGACAGGTCGGCGCCATCGACGCGAGAATACTTTTCCAAAACGCTCACGCCGTTATCGAAGACCAGGAAGTAAAGATACGGATCCTTATGATAAAGAGTGCTGACGGTTCCGTCGTCGCGCAGGTGGCGCTCGACCAGTTTGCCATATGAATCGTCAATTCTGTCACCGCCATCACCCAGATTGGCGCAGACGGAGCTTACGCCCGCCGAAATCGCCAGGAAGAGGACGAAAAATTGCTTCATAATAATCCGTCATTGGACGATTTTCGGAAAATCCGCACTCCTCAATTCTTCGTCCTTCCTACTTTCCACTTTCTTTCTACTTTCCTTAAGCCCTAGATACCGCATCTGCTTCGTTCCGCCCGGGTCATCGGAATCCGGTCGCTCCTCGATCAGTTCCTCTGCCGGAACAGCATGAAATGAAACCACTACCCAATCAGGACCCTCCGGAACCACAACTTGATGCCAGACGTTTCGAGGAATCGAAATCCATCGCCGTTCCAGTAGCGCCTCCGGATCGCTGACTAAAGGATTCGGGATTGCCACGGGCCCTCGCCGCCGTCCGCCAGTCCGGCTCGGACTTGTAAATCTCCGGTTGCTTCGAACGACATCATCCGTTGATGACTATTCGGATGGCGTTCTGCTCCTGTGGTCGCGCCTCCGCGCAGGACGAAAACCCAGCTGGACCGGATCCCTGACGGCAACGCGCCACCGTAAATCGCTAACGGAATCGGCTCCCAAGTCATCTGCGCCTTCTCGTTTCGCGCCAGCTCCGTGCAAACGCGCTCGATAATCGGATAAATCTGCGCACGGATTTCCTCCGATCCAACAATCGCGTCCAGTGCTTCTAACAATGATCTCTCTTCTGCCGTCATGTCCTGCTTCAAAAAACTCGGTTAATCCTGTTCATTCTGTTCAAAGGTCCTTCCGCAATCCGCATTCCGCAATTCTTCTGACTTCTGTCCTCTGCCCTCTGCCTTCCAATAACCGATAACGGTTAAGCGAAAGCTCTCCTTTCTCCTTCTACTTTGAGACGGTTCCCGCGTTTCAGCTTTTCAGGTTTCAGTTTTTCAGCATTTTCTTAACCGTGTCCGCGACCGACCTCACCGTTTGGACGGTCAGCGCGAAGCAGCCGACGATCGGCAAGACCGTCGACGACGCGATGGTGGAGATCGAGCGCGCCAACACACGCGCCTCGACTCCTGGCGCCTAAAACAGAAAAGCCGCCGAGGCATTCGTGCGCCCCGGCGGCTTGTCGTCGATAGCTTACCTTATCCCATCCCGAGGGAATCGAGTGTCGGCTCGTCGATCGCCGCCGTCGTGGTGAGCCCCTGATCGGCCTGGTAGGCGGTGAGCGCCTCCCGAGTCAACGGCCCGAGCAATCCATCCACCTCACCCTTGTAAAAGCCCATCTGCTGCAGCTCGGCTTGCACGTCCGCGATCACCCGGTCCGGGGGCTCAGCGCGGTGACCCACATAGATCGGTCCATCGTAGGCATAATACTCGGCTGAAGGACTGTAACCCCATGCCGGATACCAGTAGCCGTTGTTCCAGTAGTAGTAACCGCCACCGATCAGCTCCACGCGGTTGTAATGCGATCGATACCAGCCCTCATCGTGCCGTTCCGGATGATACGAGCGGAATACTTCGTATTGCGGACCCTGCCACTGATCGCTTCCTTGAATCCGAT